>JAQVLN010000049.1 GCA_028704155.1 Desulfitobacteriaceae bacterium | reverse complement strand
TTATAAAAATACGGCAACCTTGTTATTAAGGTTACCGCATTAAATGTTTCCAATACTAATAGGTCAAACAACCAGTAACAATCGCTATATATTAAGAAGAAAAAAGCCGGCCAAGGATCATTAATCCCATAGACGGCTTAAGTGAAGCAATATTTATTAATAATACTTCGAACTACCAGTAATCCGGTTTACAGTCTCATACCACCATTTACACTGAGGAGATGTCCGGTAATGTAAGAGGAATCATCAGATGCCAGGAACAAAGCAGCATTTGCAATTTCAATAGGTTGTCCTAATCTTCCAAGCATGGTTTGTTTGGCAAAGCCATCAAGGAGGTTTTGGGGAACAGTCTTAAGAATATCAGTCATAATATATCCTGGAGCAATAGCATTAACTCTAACTGCTTCACCCTTCCGAGCAAATTCTTTTGCCCAACTCTTCGCCATTGCTACAACGCCAGCTTTAGTTGCAGCATAATTTGATTGACCAATATTCCCAAACTCACCGACAACCGAAGAGATATTAATGATTGATCCTGACTTAGCCCCAGACATAATAGGACCAACAAAACGAGTTAGGTTAAAAACACCTTTCAGATTGATATCGATAACCAGATTCCATTGATCGTCGGTCATTTTAGCTGTCAGTGCATCTCTTGTGATCCCGGCATTATTAACTAAAATGTCAATTTTGCCATATTTCTCTTTAACATATTCGGCACATTTCTTGCAGCCTTCCACATCAGTTACATTAAGCTTATAGCCCTCAACATTTTCGTTCTGATACGCTAAATCTTCCATGTCGCAAGCAACAACTTTAGCGCCTTCCTTGGCAAATAATTCTGCCATAGATTGACCCAAACCACGTGCACCACCGGTAATAATAGCTACTTTTCCTTCCAGTCTTTTACTCATTAATGTCAACCTCCCGTTTTTTTTCTGATGTCGGAACATATAACTGAAGCTCCGTTATCAACAAAATTTTGATTATTCAAATAAATTTAATGCAAAGAACGTGCCCAGATAATAAAAATACATAACATAAAAAGTTTTTTTATGGTTATTTACAAATGATAACCAAAATTCTAAAAGATATTCAGGGATAGTAAGCCTTTAAAAGCAATGGTCATAACTATATGTAGTGTTACTATATGCTTTGAGTCTCTAAATGTAGCAAGGGGATAACTCTTTTGTAAATTTCCCCAAAATATATTAAACTGTAAAACGAAAAATATTTTCGGGAATAAAAAGGGAAATGAAACAAACCGGATCGCTAGCCATTGCTAAAATTTATAAACTGTAAAATGCACCACTGTTTTAACAATGGACTGCTACACTGTAGCAAACGTATCATTTTATTTTAACTAAAGAAGCTTGAGGCATTTTCAATAGAATTTTAATTTAAAAGCGGCAGTTTGTATATTTTTTTTACAAACTCCCGCTTAGGTTTTCTAACACCTCTAAAGATTTTTTGGATTTAGCCGATTTCCTCTTACAGACTTTAGTCTTTAACACTTTTTTTAATCCTCCAAACAATCTAGGATTTTCCGTTTATGTGCGATATAAACTATTTAATAATAAGTGGCTATCTGCAATCCTTTTGATTGATTCTATTATTTCTGGAATGTAATAAACAGTTTTAGGATAAGTTAATTTTGTTTCATAATCATTGTGCAGATAAGTTAAATATCTTATTAAATCTTTAAATTCTTCTTCTCCATAGCCTTCCTGAAAAATAGTTGAGAAATATTGAGTCTCATGAATTTCAATCCAATTTGATAATTCATACATAAATCTTTCTTTGGTTATCATACTTTCATTAATCACAGGTATTTACCTCCCTCTTTACAACTTTTATCAGCTTCTTTCTTTAAATCTGAATTTTGGTACCGACAATTGAAAAAATTCTTTGTAAATTTCTGTTTCCTTATTTTGATAGAGATTTAAGATTCAGCAAATAATCTACGATCAATTATTTTTTATTTAACATTCCAATCGGCATCAATCATTAATAATAATTCTACTTTCATTTTAATCTAGTATATTCAAAGGCTTTTAATATATAATAAATTATTGAAATTCCCATTATTTCTACATACTGGTTCAATCCTATATCTTTAGAAATTACAAGGTGTTGAACAATTACTTAATATTTTGTTCTCTAACTGCTTTATAGATACTTCTTCCTTTTTATCTAAACCTGGCGGCTTAAGTCGTCAGGTTGTTTTTGTTGTTGCTGCTGAATAATTGGGAAAGTGCAGTAAAACACTGTGATACTTGTTTCAGGGTTTCTATAGCCAGCATATAGTGTATGAGTAACAATTTTATTAATGGTTTAACTCATTGCTTGAAGCAAAGGAGTGGTAATTGTCAATGTTAATCGGAATGCTGCACCACCGCAAGAACCCGCTGACAGTAATTAAGGCTTACGCCTATGCAGCGGTTTCAAAAGCAGAGGGCGCAGAACTACTTTATTTTTCTCCAAGGGGAGTTGATTTAGAAAATAAGGTCATCCATGGTTATGTCTATATAAATGGAAATTGGCAGGAAGCTGATAGTCCTTTTCCGGATGTAATTTATAATTCGGGAAGTCCTGAAAAATTGGTTCACGCAAAAGAAATTATTGATAAGCTCAGGGAAGATATTCCGTTTACCACATTTTCTATTGGCAATAAAATGAGAATTTACGAAAGGCTAAAAACCGCAGGTATATTTTCATCTTATTTAATACCCTCCAAAATCATCCACTCGGCCAGAAACCTTTTTGATTTATGCAATCAGTATCGCAACATCGTCTTTAAACCGGTAAATGGACGTAAGGGTCAGGGGGTTACGTTGATCAGAAGGATTAATGACCGGTTTCATTTATTAGTTGAAGCAGATAACTATGACTTTAATTATGACGAGTTGCGCGCCTATGTTTCCAACAAGCTTAAAGAAGAACCATACCTGGTGCAGCCGTATATCAATTGTAAAACCCGCTCAGGACAAGTTTATGATTTCCGATCACATGTTCAGAAGAACGAGGAAGGGAAATGGATCATTACCTCGATTTATCCACGGATCGCACCTCGTGGAAGTATTGTTTCCAACATTAATAGCGGCGGTTCAACTAACTATCTGGTGCCTTTCCTGAAACAAGAGTTCGGCGATGAATATTATGATATCAAATGCTATCTGGAACAATTCACGCTTCAACTAGCCGGCCATATGGATCAACTGCAACAGGAGAATTTCTCTGAAAAGATTGATGAACTGGGAGTAGATGTTGCTCTTGATGATCTGAGAAAAATTTGGATCTATGAAGTTAACTGGCGTCCCGGAAGCCCTCCGGCCTTTTATCTGGAGCTTGATGTCGCCAGAAATATGATAAGATATGCATCATTTATAGCAAGGGAACATCAAGCTAAACATTTATCAGTACACGTCTGACTTATTTAATGAGGTGAACACATTGGTTTTTAACCCTAAAGCGGAAAAACCTATCATTGCCGTTACCGGAAGTGCGGGAAAAACCATGGTAAAAACAATGGTTTCCGCAATTCTGAGGGAAAGGTGGGTCGTTTTCGAATCTAAAGACTATTACAACACGGTCGATAAAACATTAATTCATGCTAATGAGATCGACTTTATTCACCGGGCAGCCATTTTAGAATACGGGATGGCTTTTCCCGGTGCGATTACGGAACACTGCCGAATCATACAGCCCAACATCGGTGTGATTACGAACGTAGGACTTGCCCATATTGGGAATTTCGAAGGCAAAGTAGAACTGCTCGCAGCCGCTAAATCGGAACTGATTACTGAGATGAATCCCTCAGGTATCTTATTTATCAATGCCGACGATTCAAAATCCGAACTGCTTCATACCCGTAACTTTATGGGGAAGATTCTGACAGTAGGAATTAAAGTCAAGGCAGATTATACAGCTGAAAATATCAATTATTCAGAAAAAGGAATGACCTTTACGCTGATTCTTAATGGAAATGAGTATCCTTTTTTAATCCCCATCTTTGGCGAGCATAATGTTTATAATGCTTTATTCGCGATAGGTATTGCAGATCAGTTGGGATTCCTTCCGGCCGAAATGGAAACAGGACTGCAAACGATGAAAAAACCAAATCATCGCTTAGTCATTCATCGGTTGAAAGATGGAATCACTGTCATTGATGATACTGTCCATTCTCATCCTCCCGCCGTGAAGACAGCCATCAATGTACTCCTCAACCTGGCCAAGCAAAAGAAAATGGCGATTCTTGGCAGTATGCCGGAACTTGGTGTGCGAACGTACCAGGATTACGAAGATATTGGACATCATGTCGCAGACATGAAGCTTGACTTTCTTTATACCTTTGGCAAAAGTTCGGTGCATATTGGCGAGGAAGCTATTAAAGCCGGATATCCGGCAAATCAAGTGAAGCATTACAAACAATCCTATTTGAAAGTAATGCACAGGGAATTAGTTCAGACTATCGAACCAGGTTTGACTATCCTGGTTAAAGGTGCCAGTCGTTTGAATATGTACGAAACAGTCAAATTTTTATGTGATCATTACAAACCGGATTAATCTGGGAATTTCTATGTAAGAGGTTATTAAATGAAGACGATAATTTTTCTGGGCACCCATAAGTCCGGTTCGGGCAGGGAAGCTCTAAAAGCAAGCGCACGGCTTGGATATTATACTGTGCTATATACAAATCAACCTAAATTCCTGGAAAACCGCACATCTTTTCCAGATGTTCACCTAATGTATTTGTGTGATTTGAACAACCTTGAAGAAATAAAGCTGAATATCAGACACCTCATCTTAAATGGTATAGAAATCTGTGCAGTTGTCAGTTTCATCGAACCATATTGCCATACTGCCTGTCAGATAGCCGATTTTTTTAGCGTGAACCGTTTTTCCACGCAAGCAATCAAGATTATGCTTGATAAAATTTTATCCAGGCAAATTCTAGCCAAATCAAGCTATAATCCAAAATTTACGATCTTAGCGAAGAAAGATCTCTCACTCTCTTCTTTACCCCTAAAAATCAAAAAAAATTATCCCTTTATTCTAAAATTACCACATTCCCAGGGTTCCAAAGACGTTTTCAAAATTAATAATGCAGAACAATACAAACATTATGTGAAAAAAATCTCACAAAAGTCCCAAGACCCAATCCTGGTAGAAGAATTTCTGGATGGGCCTCAATATTTAGTGGAAGTCTTAGTCCGGCAAAACAAGATCCACATTGTTGCCATTGTTCAACAAGAAATTACTCATAGTAAACGTTTTATCATAACAGGCTATAAACTTCTCATAGATCCACCTGCAGACTTCTTCGAGAACTTAAAAGAAGCTGTAGAGGCCATTGTCCAAAGACATGGTATGGAAACAGGAGCCTGTCATCTGGAATTACGCCATGTTTGGAAGAAAAAAGCGGTTCCTGTAATCAACGAAGATAATGACTATAAACATCTTCAAAAGAAAAAATGGAAACTGGTAGAAATTAATCCCCGAATTTCCGGTGGAAGCATGAATCGCTTGATCGAAATAGGGTTAGGAATTAATTTAGTTGAAGAAACCTTAAAGCTTGCGCTTGGACAAGAACCAAATCTCCTGCCAAGTCATAAGCAAAATGTCTTTGCCCAGTATCTTATCCTTTCTGAAACAGGAATCTTAGAAAAAATTACCGGTAGAAAAAAGGCCTCCGTCTGCCCCGGAGTTGAAGAAGTATTTTTAAGGCCTCGAAAAGGGACTTTGCTTATACCTCCTCTCTCCATGGGACACAGGTATGCTTATGTGATAGCTAAGGGCGACAATGAAGAAATGGCCAGACAAAATGCCAAATATGCTGTATCTCAAATTAAGTTTTGGCTTTCAGCCCCTTCGGAACAGCCTGATAATGAACAATCTCAGCCTAATTTATAAATTAATCTCCGGCTGACAGACATGGGTAAAGGTACGATGCTTAGTTCCTTTACCCATTTACTTCCTCAATCTGGTCACCAGATTGACCATCGATTTATCATACATATCTCCCTTGACAAGAAGAATACAACATTCATCCAGAGTTTTCTTGAGCAAATAGTAAGCCCACCCTGGTGAAATTCTGAGCCAGGAATCCGGACAGCGATTGGGGAGTACAATTTGCGGTTAGTTCAGCAAGCAGAACCAATCGGGATTGAATCAGTCTGATTAGTTAAAATTATCCGAGTAGCAAATATTTCAAAATGTTCATATATTACTTAGAAAACAAACCTCTGTATCAAGCTTTATACTATCAGGCACTACTACAAGAAAAACTTCGTTTCTAAATAGATTGCAACTAGGAAGGTATAATACTATGTCCAGGCAAGAATTATTTAGTCAATTTTTTGAATCTTTAAATAATGCTGAAAAGATTAATAAAATAAAAATAACCTTTAAAAATGGAGAAACACTGAAAATTACTTTTAGTTATAGCGATGAAGACAATAATAACTATGCTGACATGTTGGAAGCCGAAAATATGGTTCAAGTCGATAAGGATAAAAATAATTATAACAACAATAATAAAACTGATGAAGAGTTTGAAGACGAAACCATAGTTGATGTTGATAAGGACGATTGCGATGGTTATATCGATGACGATGATGATAATTGACCGGGGTGGTTAGGTGCAAATGCAGAGTCTATCTTTGGAAAAAGGCAGGATAAAAATTAATCTAATGGTCATCCCGATGGGGGATGACCTGTGTGTTACTATTACAGGTGGCGATAAAGCGCATATAGGTTGTGTCACCTTAAGTATTCCCAGGCCCAGTTTAGCCGATCCAGATGTTACCAGTTCTACAACATCTATCTTAAATATAACCGGACATAAGGATGATGAGGCTGCACGCTATGTATCCCGCTTACTCTCGTCTCATCTTAATAAAAATGTAGTTGTAATCTGTGGCATACACATAAATAATATCACAACCGAGGAAATAAAAATTACTTACGATCTATTAGAAAGATTAACGGACATCCTAATCAAGGAACATAACGGCTAGTTTGCGGCTGGCTGCGTTCAATTCCAGCTTTGTTTCATAGAATGTCCCGGATCTATCATCACGTTCAATTTTGTGTACGGGTTTTTTTAATATATAAACAATCCTTATAGGCAAACTATTCATTCCTAATTATTGTAAGTCTAACTCATAATAAATATTATTACAATTCAAATTTCACTAAATTAAAATGATCATTTTCACAAGAAAATAATTTATATTGTGAAAGTTTTACTTTAATAAAAAATTAAGCTTAACTAATCTTCTAAACTTAAACTTTTTATAAATTATTTGGTTTTTTTAATAAACTACCTCAAGACTTTTTTGATTTCATTAATTTTATGATTATCCCAAATTCATAAGGTATTATGTACTTTTTCAATACTATTAAAAAGGATAAACCAAATGTTTATCGAAATTTATAATATAACGAATCTTTTTGGAGATGAAAATTATGATAGAAACTCATTTAGATAAAAGTCGACAAGCTATAAAGCTCGGCCTAATCAAAATTATTCCGGAACTATTCCCTGGGGAATCATTCAGAACATTATTTTCAATAGGAAAAGGAGTATACTGCGAGCTGGCAAAAACTTCTATTTCAAAACGCGAAATAGCACGCTTAAGTGTTGCACTTAAAGAATGGGCTGAAAAGGGCAACCTGATCCACTTTCTCTTCAAAAAAAATTATTATTATTATCGAGTAGGCGACATTATCGTTAAGACCATCCATCCGGTAGAACTTGATCCCCGAAAGGTTGCCGACTATAGGCTCATCCCTTTTTCCCCAGGTTTTATTATTGACTTTGAATATAAAAAAGAAGATGAAGGCAAGCCTTATTCACTTCCGAAAAAACTATCTGAAGCTTATTGGGTAAGGCAAAAGTGGCTCACGAATCTTGGGCTGGAAATGTCTTACGAGGTTAACAGCTACATTTCCTCCGGTCGCAGCGGAGAACTGATTAATACAGGTGAAGCAATTCATCATAAGCAACTATCAACGATCGGCGATATGATTACCGAACAACGGCGCAATTTACGTATAGTTCTCATTTCCGGACCGTCTGCTTCGGGAAAAACAATCGTCGCCCGAAGACTTCTCTCCTATTTAAGGATCAGTGGTTTAAAACCACGTCTCCTGAAACTCGACAATTATTTTCTGGATATTGAACAACGTCCGTGTGATGAACAAGGAAATATTGATTTTGACAGTCTTAAAGCCTTAGATCTTGCACTCTTGCAGGAACACGTTGAGGCTCTGCTTGAAGGAAAACAGATTGAAACACCGATCTTTGATTATGTTGCCGGCAAACGCAGCAATCTAACTCAGCCCATGCATTTGGGAAAGGATGAACTTCTTGTTATTAAAGGAATTCATGCCTTGAATCCCAATCTGCTGGCTGTTGATAACCATAACATTTTATTTAAAATATATCTCTCTTCACTTTTTGGTGTAAATGTAGATCGAATGAATAGAGTCCCTTCAACCGAGGCCAGACTGATACGAAGAATGGTCCGTGGTGATATGTTCAGAGGGGTAAGTCCCGAGCAGACTTTCGCAATGTGGCCAAATATACGCAAAGGCGAAATAAACAATGTATTTAAATTCCAGGAAGACTGCGACGTTATCTTTAATTCAAGCCTGATATACGAACTAAATGCCCTGCGGCCTTATGCAGAAGCAGCACTCAATAAAATACCTGATGACAGCCCTCATTACGAGATAAAGATACGTCTACTGGACCTGCTTGCTTTTTTTGAACCACTGAAAACTGCCACAGTTCCACCTAGTTCTGTTTTGAGAGAATATATCGGCGGCAGTACCTTTGCAACAGAAGAAACTATAAAAATGTATTAGTTACCGTGCCGACAATAGATTCGGTATTTTTTTCCAATTTTAAATAATCAACAGTTCGCTCCCTTTCACAAGGAGCGAACTGTTTTTCCCAACCTCAACCAGGCTTATTTATTGCCTCCGGATCTTTGTTTTCTTCAAGATCTTTGTTTTCTTCGTGATCTTTGTTTTCAGGCAAAGGTTCTGCGGGAACCACCGGAGGTACAACTTCTGGCCCGGCTACTATTATTTGATCAACCGATTGATAAACATTCCGGGATAGTTGTTCAGTTTTGATTAATATACCGTTTGTTTCATAGAAGGAGCGAAAAGCCTTTGCTATATAACCTGATTTTCCATCTTGAATAACCTTTTTCTGACCAGGCTGCAAAGAGGTATCCCTCTGTGTTATTGTTTCAAACGGGATAACCCGGTCAACCACATGGGTTATTTTAATATTTTGTTTGTATTGCTTGTTCCCATAAACAGTGATAGTCAAATTACCGCCTTTAGCATTGGATCTGATATAAACAGGAGCCTCCAGATTATTTTCAAATTGAAAATCCTGACTGCCGTAATTAACAGCTGCATCCCTGCCCAGGGATACATAAGACACAGACAGATTATGATTATGTCTTTCCGTAATCTTTAATCCTGTCAGGAGCACAGCATTATAAAGGGTTGTAGATACCTGGCATACGCCACCGCCCAAACCGGATTCAAACTTATTACCAACAATGATCTTTGCCTCCCGGTAGCCTCTTTCTACGCTGCGCGGGCCGACAATATTATTAAAGGAGAATACTTCCCCTGGCTTCACAAAGCTTTCATTAATACTGGCGGTCGCCAGACCCAGATTAAAGCTGCGGTTGGCATCTCCGGTATTATAATGAGTAGAATAAGCGGCTAGCTCTATCATATCCTGTAACAAAGCAGACGTAACTTTCGGTTCCTGCTTTTCGACAACAATTGGCAGCCTTATTTCCCCACTATCAATCAGAGTCACAGGCAAAGACCGAAATGTTAAAGTTTCACTTACCTCTGTGCCGGCCTTCTCCGGAGTAACAATCAAACCCTGTTTGCTATCTATTTCCAAACTGGCATTTATAGGCTTTATTCGCCATTTTTTAATCCAGTCATTTAACAATTCAGTTGCTTTTTGAGAGCGATAATCCAGGTTAACAGGGTATTCAACTTTATGACCAGGATTTAAACTGGCTGCCCTGTTATACCAAGTACGCTTTTGCTCATCCTGCCAGGCTGATTCTACGATACTATCAATGTTAAAGGGTACAATCAGATCTCCAAGTTGTACCTGCAATTCGTAATCGTCTTTGTAAAAAAAAACCGGGATAGATTTCATTTTATCTAAAGTCTGGTTCAGGGCTGTTACCGCTTGAGCTCGATCATAGCCTCCCACGTCTACACCGCCTATCTGAACATCAGGCAAGAATTCATCAGGTTGTATCAAGAAATTGTATAGATAGCTACCTAATGCTATGAGCAAGACTATGGGCAGAAGGATTTTATACACCCTATTATTTCTAATTACGCGCAAATACTTTACACCTCTAAAGCTTTAAACAGCAGCATTTTTTATGTTTAAGCAGACGACAAAAAGTTCATCTAAAATAACCAAACTCCTAAAACCTTGCTATGATATTAAAAGTTCTATATAAAATTCAACATTTTTTTCTATTATCCTGCTTACAACGCCATGAGTTATCATACAAGATATTAATTTCCCCGAGACAAGATTGCATCGAACGGCCTTGCAGAATTAGCATCCTGCTAAATGGAATTTCGTTTGAGTGAAAAATAATAACCTAATCTTGCAGGATTTTATACTCTTCCATCGAATTAAATAAATAGTTTATAGTTTAATGGAAAGTAGGGGTAGGATGAGAAAAAATTGGAGAATAAGCACATTAACAGTCTTGATTATTCTATTTACTTGCAGTACTGTAGTTATGGCCTCTCCAGCTAATTATGTCGTAAAAAAGGGAGATTGTTTGTGGGCAATTGCAAATTCTAATGGGACAAGTGTTAGTTCTATTAAACAGCTAAATGGACTAAGTTCTGATCTGATATATATCGGTCAAACCCTTAGATTGAGCAATTCTGAAACCACACAAGCTACAACGTCTAATCCGGTTGCCAATAATACAAGTTCACAATATGTTATTCAACCAGGAGACAGCCTTTGGTCCATTGCTCAAAAATTTGGTACTACAGTTGATTATCTTAAAATTATTAACGGATTAACCGATAATACTGTTTATGCCGGAAAAACTTTATTAGTTCGCGGGACAGTAGTCAATACGACTGTTTCAAGATCATCCGACAATCTTACGGGATCACGAGTAGTAGCAAAAGCTGCACAATACTTGGGAACTCCATACAGGTACGGAGGAAGTTCTCCTAACGGCTTCGACTGCTCAGGATTTACTCAGTATATCTTTCGCCAATTGCAGGTTTCAATTAACAGAACTGCAGCCTCACAGTATAACAATGGGTTCAGTGTTAGTAAAGCTAATCTTATCCCCGGTGATCTGGTCTTTTTTAATACATCCGGGGGGATTAGTCATGTAGGAATATATGCCGGTAACGGTCAGTTTATCCATTCCAGTTCAGCAAGAGGCAAAGTTATTTATTCTGCTCTGAGTACCGGTTATTACGCTCAAACATTTGTCGGAGCAAGACGTATTATAAGGTAGACTCAAATTAGTATAGAATAAAAAAGTGTCGTAACCCTACTTCTTTAAGTAGATAACGGCACTTTTATTCATCAGACTAACGTCACATTTAAATAAAGTTCCTGAAAAAACTTGGGATCAAAGAAAAACATGATAGCCTAAAATCTAAAATGAGCTTTTATTTTTTAATATCTGGGGAATACTAACTTTTGTAGATAAAAAAAGGAGGTCGAATAACAATGGTTCCTAAAATGGAAGTGAAATGCAGTGTAGATACTTGTCATTATTGGAAAAGTAAATATTGTCATGCAGATGACTTAGAAGTTAATCCTACCGGTGATATGGTTGCACACTCCAGTGACGGTACGTGTTGCACAACCTTCCGACCAAAAAAATAAATAGTTTACTTCAGTAATATAAAAAAGGCAGGGACAATTAGGAATAACCATAATTGCCCCTGCCTTTTAGGGGGTATAATAAATTTGAAAGGAAGTGTATCCTTTGAGTAGTAAGGTATTGGAAGTAACTGGGAACATTGTGTCGGCAGCAATTAATTCAAGTGCCAATTTTACTGATGAAGTTTATCGCCAGGGAACAATTGATTTTATCCAAGCTGTTTATGAAAAGGTTAAAGAATTGGAGGTGAAAGAAAAAGAAAATAAGGAGAAATACAAAGAGGAAAAAAAGAACCAAGAAAAATATAAAGAGGAAATAGAATATAAGGAAAAAGACTGATGCGTTCATTTATACTTTTATGAAGCAGATAAAAAGGCCTGAGCTTTAGCCCTGGGTCTTTTTTGTTCTTGTTAAGGTATTTACTTATGCTAAACAACGTCGTTATTGATTACTTCGGCAATTATCCGGACGACGACTTTTCCTTCCATGCTCCTGGCTTAAAATAAATAATTCGTCATCATCATTTTGAAGTAATAGTAATAGGACAAAAGTAAATTCGAATATAAATATTATAGCGATGTCATCTTTCCTATCTTCGAATAAACATTAAGAATAATTGGAGGGATACAAATTGTATTATACCATCCAACCCGGCGATTCATTCTATTTGATTACACAAAAATATAACATACCGCTAAATGAACTAATAAGAGCCAATCCTCAGATTAATGACCCTGAGCACATTTCTCCCGGTCAAAAAATTACCATACCCCTAAGCAGTTGTTCGCAATTACCTGATCAATACCGTCTGCCGGATTCTTACCCTGAAATACGTGTTACCGGTAAAAATCTCTACTATGCTAAACTTATATTAGACGATTATGCCGGAAAAGTGAGCGAAACAACAGCCATCATGCAGTATATCCATCACCATATGGAGATGGAAACAATCCCTTCCTGGCAGGAAGTATCTGACCTGGAAAGAGGGATAAGTATTGTTGAGATGCTTCATCTGGAAATGTTAGGAGAAACAATCATCCACTTAGGTGCATCGCCCTGCTACTATGACGGCAGACAACAGCCCTGGACCCCTCAATATATCGCCTATCACAACTTTGACCCCTGTGCGCAACTATATGCAGATATTCAATCCGAACACGAAGCCATTCACCAGTATCAGGCTCATATTCAAATAATTCAGGATCCCTTTATTCAAGCCCTGCTTATCCGAATTATTAAGGATGAGGAGTTACATATCAAGCTCTTTTCTGAAAAGCTGACGAAATTGTGCGGATCATAAAGAGTGAAACCAATCAACTGAGATAATCTTAATAAGGCGGGTTTCTGTTAGCCTATTGGAAAACTCAATGTTTTTTGATAGGTTTAATTATTATTATTGTATTATATTGTCGATTATGGTATAATACAATAATATGAACACTAAATTCAAGTCGAACAAAAATATAGTGTACTCTTGCAAGTACCATGTAGTCTGGTGTCCTAAGTATCGCCGAAAAGTTTTAGTCGGTGACGTAGAACGACGATTAAAGGAGTTGATCGTTGCTATCTGCGCCGAACGTCAATGCGAAATCATCGAAATGGAAATTATGCCTGACCATGTACATTTGCTGGTAGAAGTAGATCCGCAGTACGGAGTTCATAAGCTCATAAAAGCGGTTAAGGGATATACTTCGCGGATACTTAGGCAGGAGTTCAGATACCTAACCACCAAACTGCCTACTTTATGGACAAACAGCTATTTTATTGCTACTGTGGGCGGTACGCCACTTTCTGTAATCAAGCAGTATATCGAAAGCCAAAAGACTTCGCAAAGGGGAAAAAGAATATATCCTCTTGGTTAACAGAATAGTTGCTGACTTTGTAGAAGCTGATGCAATCCTTAAATATACGAGTAAAAGTGTTGTTGCAGAGCTATTGAGTGCTGTAAAAAACCAATGTCCATCTTCAGGAGGTTTATATGTTTAAAGTAAATGATTATGTTATGTATAACTCGGTCGGAGTATATAAAATTATTGATATCAGAAAGGAAAAAGATTTTAATAATAACGAGACAGAATACTATATTTTAGAACCCGCCTTTAGTGACAATTTAACGATTAAGACCCCTGTGCATAACCCAAAGGTTTTAATACGTAATGTTATGAGTAAAGATGAAGTTCTGGCTTTAATAGATACTATACCAGAAAAAGAAACGCTTTGGATAAATGATAACCGGGAGAGAAACGCGACTTTTAAAGCGGCTCTTAGGACTTTGGATAGCGAGAAATTGGTAAAATTGATAAAAACAATCTACGCAGAAAAAAAAGAAAAAATGAACCTGGGTAAAAAAATAATGAAGACAGATGAAGCAATTTTGAATGCCGCTGAGAAAAATTTACATGAAGAGTTTGCGGTAGCTTTAAATATTTTACCCGAAGAAGTCTTTTCCTTTATTCAGGAACGAATCCCTTCATAAGGTCACTGTCTAAATCATCAAGCAGCTCACGCTTTTCAAGAAATACGATCAGTCATAACTGCCATCTGATCGTGTTTTTTTGTTTCTTGGACGACATGCCAAACATGTTCTATTTTGGAAGATGTGATAATGTGGCAATTTCGAGTTATTCACTTATAAATTAAAGAATAAGCGATAGTCTTTCATTGGAATTTCTATCGTTTTTTTAATTAGTGAAAGAGTATATTAGTACGATGCCTTGATAATTAAATAGTAGCATTTATAATAAATATATGATTCCACTGCTGAAAACACAGGTTATCTACCTCATTCTAATGCTCTCTTCTGATAACTGGATAATTCAATATTAGAACTCAAATATTCTGCCTGAATCTGTAATTATTAAGGGGTCTTTACAGTGAAATCAGCTGTGAATTTTGAAAATATTTAGGAGGGTTTATATGAAAGGTTGGTTATTTACTGAAACGAAAGTGCCTCTGAAAATCATTGAGAAAGAAGATCCTCACGCTATTGCGAACCACGTCGTTATTGATATTAAGGCCACTGGTCTTTGCCACTCAGACGTTGCAGCGCTGGAAGATCCAGGCTGGATGTCCTTATTTCCAAATGGGCCTGTCATCATGGGGCATGAGTGTGCCGGTGTCATTTCCGAAGTAGGAGAAGGCGTTGTGGATCTCAAAGTAGGTGACCGGGTAGGTGTCAATCCTCTCGATTATGAGACCCGCGAAGCTACTGGATATAACTATGATGGAGGATATGCTAACAAAGTGCGGGTTCCAGCAAAACAATGTGTAAAAATTCCGGATGGTGTATCTTTTATAGAAGGTGCGGCATCAACGGATGCCGGCCTCACTGCTTATCATGCGCTTTTTGCTATTGGGGATGCTAAACCGGGTATGAAAGTAGGCATTATTGGAATCGGGGGGCTTGGTCAATTTGCTGCGCAGATGGCGATGATCAAGGGATGCGAAGTGTATGCCTCAGATATCTCACCTGATGCACGTAAACTCGGCGAGGAACTGGGATGTAAAAAGGTTTACAATAATGTTCTCGATCTGAAAGAAGCTGAATGTGAGTTGATTGTTGATTTTGCCGGATTCGGACAAACCACTGCTGACTCTCTGGATGCTGTGAAACCAGGCGGCACGGTTGTTATTGTAGGTATGGGGATTTTGCAATCCACAATTAATACTTATCTGATGATTACAAAGCAACTGAGGCTCCTTGGAAGCAACGGCGGAACTGTTGAAGATCTCAAGGGGGTATATGAGTGTTTCTCTACCGGGAAGATGAGCCCTCACCTGACAACGATACCTTTCGAAGAAATAGATAAAGGCTTGGAAAAGCTTAAGAAACACGAAGTAAAGGGTCGCCTGGTTGCTGTCTTTGAATAAATAAAATAGGCTTTAATTTCTTTCCATATTTTA
>JAQVLN010000147.1 GCA_028704155.1 Desulfitobacteriaceae bacterium | reverse complement strand
AGGGCATTCTATGCATACTGCAGGAGGTCAGGCCTGCAGCTTTTAGCTGATTATTTTATTAAGGTCGTTTGGAACTGCAGACGGATGTTATTAGCGAACTAAAACGGTAGTATTTGGGGTTCAATCACTATATATCCTATAAAAGTTATGAAACCCCTTTAATTATTATAAGTTGCATGATAGCTTTACAAAATGTTTTTTGCCAGTAATTTAACCTTTTAGAGTCATTTCAAGATAATTAACTCCCTACCCTTATGGAACAATCAGGAAAGCGTTTGGGTTGAGTAGTAAAAAACTCCCACAGCGGGAGCAGTCAATAAGATAACGCAATCTTATTACTAAGAGGCTAGTTACCCCGCTAAAACCTAGTTAATGGTTACCGTAGTTAGTTTTGTCATTTCTGTTTTTATTTCCACCGCCTCAGGCAGGGGGTCATGGTATACTGTCACCTTACGTTTAACCAGCTCTGCTATTAGCTCCCGATTAATGTTGTCCAGGGGATTGCCTTCTATAAATACCGTATTCAACTTGTTTATTTTTAACAGTGGATCTACGTTGGTAATCTCGTTTAGCTGCGCTTTTAGAAGGGATAGGTTGGGCAAATTAGCTAATGGGGCTAGATTGGAAACTTTATTGCCCCAGATGCTTAAGTTGGTAAGCTCTTTTAGACCTTTCAATACAGATAAGTCAGCCATGCCCGTGCAACTGGCATCCAAGGTCTGCAGCCCTGCAAGTTGGCTCAGTGGAGCGAAGTCAGTAATGCTATTGTTCCAGACACTAAGGTACTCGAGATTCTTTAAGCCCGCCAAGGTCTTAATATTGGTAACTTTATTATTGCTGAGGGAAAGCCATTCCAGATTGGTCAGGTGACGAAGAGAGGCAATGTCGGTAATGCTGTTATTCCACAGTCCCAGGTCAGTAAGGCGATACATGCGGGACAAAAGAGAAATATCTTCAATCTTATTATCTGCTAGAAACAACAGCTCTAGAGATGTTAAATTGCTGAGGGCGGATATGCTGCTGATATTATTTGCCCTGAGGTCGAGGCTGCGGAGATTGCGAAGACCAGCCAGTGATGAGATATTATTTATCTTATTGTTTCGTAAGTCCAATTCCCTCAAAGATGTAATCTTACCTAGAGGCGAAATATCGTTGATTTGATTGTTTCCCAGGTTAAGAATTCTGAGATTGATAGCATACTCCAAGCCGGACAGGCTGACAATGTTTTTGTTAACAGCAGTAAGAATAGTCAAAGAGGCCATATGCGCTTTGGTAATGCTTCCGCTCGGTCTCTTTAGTTGCGCTCTTATCGCCTGCTCTAAACCTGGGTCGGGGATATTTACAATTTCATTGGCATAAGCCACATTGCCGAAGCCAACAGATAATAGGATGGCCAACACCATCGTCAAAACGGCCAATCTGTAAACACTAATCCTCATCTGCCATCCCCCTATTTAATCTGTATTTTTCGGTACCTTATACTTTCGACATCTTTTGCCAAATTCCTCCCATCTAACGCAATTTTTACCTCCCGCTTGTGGTACGTAAATTATATACTATTAATATTTCAAGAAAAATACCCTGCGAAAATTCGGGTATAATGCAATTGTCATTTGATTTAAGTGGTTAATATCATTTCACTGATTGCAGCCGTGCCAAAGAAAAGTGCTGCTGGTATTCCACCGCCGACCGAATAGGTCAAGGACGAGCAATTGGACGAAATCCACGAGCCCGCTCAGGTAGTGGAGTACTTAGCAGTTATTTTCATGTAAAAAAGAAAGGGGGGTTGACTCCGCCCCCCTTCCTCTCATTGCGCCTGTATATGGCCTGATTATTTCATTCGCATCTCTAACTGCTTCGTCCTTCACTCCCCCCGTGCCCTCGAACAGACTTTATTTCTTAACTTTATTTTGACTGAGATACTCCTAACCTCATCCGGAAAATAAGGGAGAACAATAATCCATTATTAGCCTTGGCAGCAAAAACACCGCCAGTGATTGCATCCGCGAAGTTAAGACCTGTGGATAAATTCACGTGGCTGCAGTCTGGTTTAATGATTTACTAGCTCTACGGCCGTTTCAAACCGGTTTAAAACGGCAACCATTGTAGCACAACCCAACTGATTTTCAGCACATCATCACTAATAACACCGCTGCCACCTGCTACGATGAAATCGCTGATGCCTAACTCATGAATAATCTCTCGCATATTTGATACCTAGGGAGACTAGGCATGGCCACGGCTTTAAATAAAATACTCTCTATAACTAGTGTTCACATCAAGAGTTTCATCGGAATCATCGGCGCAGGGAATTCCTAATTCCTTTCTAAATTTGTAGGCCAACTGAAGACAAGCGATAGCAGTTGTGGTTGTCAGATTTATGTCCGTATATCTGGATATCTGTTCTCCGGTAAAGGGAAGGGAGTGAACAATTTGTCCTTCTTTATTCTCTTTTCTTACCTTACCGCCAAATATCTCATCAAAGGTTTCAGCCTCGTAAATGCAAGCTGTCAAAAAATCCAGCTTATAATTTAGCGGGCAAGCACCATATCCTAACAGCCAAACGACTACTTTTCCATCATTCTTTGCTTTATTTAATTCACGGTAAGGCCAAATATCGTAATTAAATTCACCAGGCTCATTTTGATTAACTACTATGTCAAGGAATTCTTCCACGCTTTCTCTCATAATATTGCGCCAAAAACATAAGTCTGATGCCATATTGCTGTGTTTCTTCGCCGGTTGAAACTCCCCGGCAGGAAGGAGGCGAAGCATTTTTCCTCCAGCAGCAACCTTATCGGGATCACGATCTAGCATATAATAATGTGCATGCTCTCTATCCTTGCTAAGCCTAATCGAGATAGTCTGAATTCCGGGGGTAAATACGTACTTGGTCAAGTCTAACTGTTTTGGGAAATGCTTCCGGTATTTGGCACAGGAACTCGACTTGAGGTTTATCGCTTCTGCGAATATCAGGGCCTCCCCAACATTAAAATACTGAAAATACGAAGCCGGGGAAAATTTCATTTCTAGAGAGTTTGTTCCTTGAACATCTAATAATCTATAGCTGCGACCGATATAAAATTTAGTCCGATCTGGGTCCTCCATTCTATATACAGCATCAGAATATATTTTGCATTTATGGGGCCAAAATTTCTGAAATAGTTTTTCGAAATTACGAACAATTTGCTTGACAGAATCATCGTTACTATCAAATATTAATTTCACATTATCAATCGGAACTGGTTTTAGGAAGCAATAATCCTTCGGATGGAGCAAGATACTGTCTTCTTGGACTAAAGAATAATGCCTAATAATCTTGTCAGTTAATTGTGGCCGAGAAACTCGGGCTATTTCCCTAGCAGTGCAAAACCTCCTTTCTTTATATTCTTTCAGGTATTGGTAACATTCGGCAAGCAGCCATAACTGAATAGGAATAAAAAAAGCAATAGCAATTTCTTTTAGCAAAACAATCCCCCTACCATTCTCAACGAAATGGTTAAAATGTAATAATCTTACACAGATAATACGACATTTTTCACCGAAATCCTGCTTCCTTTTTTTTATTTTCTTTTTTAAACTAAAATTAGAAAGCAAAATAAGATTTACTGTAAACAAAAGCCTGAAGGACTATTATCAATCCTTCAGGCTTTTCCTAAAGTTTTCAGTCTGAGTTATTTGTATGAATTTCTGGATCATCTGCCTCATTTCCTAAGCTAACTTCATAGATATTATCAGGCAGAGCTGAGAATACCATTCCACCCAGAATCATGACAAAAGGCATCAGCTGGAATGAATGAAACACAGCCGCCGGCAACATGTATACTGCCAGGCCAATCAGGATTGCAGCATACAGCTTGGCCAGCAAGTTGTGCTTAAGCACTGATCTGTATGCATAAAAAGGCGTAATGAACATTAAGACGAACCAGCTGGTTCCAAGCAAACCGTATTTTCTCAGCAGCAGCAACCATTCATTATCTGGCGCGAGCTTAAAGCCAACGGATTTTGCG
>JAQVLN010000048.1 GCA_028704155.1 Desulfitobacteriaceae bacterium | reverse complement strand
AAGGGACCCCAACTGAAACAACAGTAGCAGGTACTATCAGGGATTTCGTCATTGATGTTCCGGTTTCCTGTGTCGTGGACCTTGGTACAGGTTTTACCTTGCCGCCCCAAAATTTTGATCAAGATCAAGAATACGAATATGCCACAAGCAGTTCACTTCCGGCCGGTTTTGCGGCTAAAGACAGACTGCTGTCACCTGACCTTTCGGAGTTCAACGTTATTAGTAACAAGTTCCTCAATGCATTACCAAGCTGTGAACTGATCTTCACTCAAATTAATGAAATGGATGACGCACTTGATCGTGTAGCACTGGAGGGAGGACCTTTTGAAGAAGGTACTTTCACCACTTTACAGGAAAAAATGGTTCTTGTAGTGCAAGTAAGAGTAACATTTCCAATAGCTTAATCCTTGAGATAAAGTCAAAACCTGAAGACAAGAGATCGTTGCTGTCCCTGGGGAGGAGTTCCTCTTCAGGGACAGCAATAAAACCATTCTTTCAGGAACAGGGATAATTATGAGTTTATGTTAATAGCATTGGAGGCTAGGTCGGCGAGCGGTAAGAATAAATCAGAGAAGAAGGATTGAAGTGAGAAAAATAGACAGAGTGAAGAAAAAAGAGAAAATGAAAAAGATAAGAAAAGGAGTAAAGCAGAACAGGAATAAAAGCTCGGATAATCAGACAGAGCCATCTCTCAGGCAGTTGGCTGAACCTGTTCGTCAGAATCCATATTTTCCAGTCACAGCGGCCCAACTGGTATATGAGCCCCTGTCAGTGATCCAAA
The DNA here is from genome assembly GCA_028704155.1 of Desulfitobacteriaceae bacterium. GTDB lineage: Bacteria > Bacillota > Desulfitobacteriia > Desulfitobacteriales > Desulfitobacteriaceae > UBA2264. Next base: position 15,263 of record JAQVLN010000048.1, on the reverse strand, counting down.
ATGGTAATACTTTGTTTGTTACAGTATCAATTCCGGCGGAATCGTTGATTACTTTACCGGAACAGGTTTTGGAAATTAAAAATATTACGAAAACTTTAAGAATAACCCAGTGCCGGTTTTTTAATGCCATTCCACCGATTGCCCTAGATCAACCTGCCGATACACCGAAGTTATTCCTGGGTGGCTTTGTCCGGAAAGATATTCAATATGCGAATGCGATACGCTCAACAACTTCGACTGTAGAAGGTGAAATTAAGGATTTTGTCGTTGATATCCCGATTTCAGGCGTAATTGACCTCGGAAGTCAACCGACAGTACCGGCCTTGCGTTTTGATCAACAACAAGAATACCAGTTTTTAAAAACTCTGCCTCTTCCTCCCGGGTTTGCGGGAAAAGATAAACTTTTGACCGGTGACCTGTCTGAGTTCAACGTTATAAGCAATAAATTCCTGAATAAACTGCCTGTTTGCGAACTGGTATATTTTCAGATAAATGAAATGAATGACGCTTTGGACAGGGTACCGTTAGCGGGGGGGCCTTTTGAAGAAGGCATCTTCAGAACCTTACAAGAGAAAATGATTATCGTAATCCAGGTGAGCTTAACCTTTCAACCTGATGAAGAATTTTGATCAGCCTTAAGTGTCATTTTGGGCAAAGCAAGCCTGTAAGCTGATAGGGAGCAAGAGATGAGGATTAAGAACTTCAGAGAATTAATATAATCAGGCCTCGGGAAGAAGCATATTTCCGGGGTCTTTGTGTAGTCGGCAGCAATCCCGTCGGATTTTAATTCGGCAAATCACCCGGCTGCAAAACACCACCGGTATTATACACTTTCCATTCCGAGTTAATTTCTATTAAGTTGAAGAAGAAAAAATCATTGTTGGTAGTCTGATACCAAAGCATAATATGTTCCGGTCCGTCTTGTTTTTTCTCAGTAAATTTATTTTCTAAACTCACAGTACTATATCCTGGAATTGCAGTTTTAGATTTGGTCATGAAATCTACATATTGCTCGAATGATTTCCAAAAGCTCTTATAGGCAGGTGACATGTAATTCCAGGCTTCACTATACGAGCTTGTTCTCTGGGCTTCAAAAAACCTTTGCGCTATTTCTTCCGGTTCCTGAGACTTTTGCGCTGAATCGTTTTGTTTAAGATCATGGGGGACTGAGTGGGGCGATAAGCAGCCAATCAGTCCAAATGTAAGAAAAAGAACAATCCAGAATATCCTCATGATACTCCTCCCTTATGCAGATAATATTAATTATATGTGGTTTCCAGGGATATAATTGAAAACAGTCTTCAATTATAAATATTAGATTATATTGACACATATATATTTATTTGATAGATTCATATTTGATTTAAGGAATTTAATCTTAAAAATAATATAAAATGAGGCTATCTGATTTTAGTTAGCCTCTTACTCTTTTAATTATTATTTATCGACAATTGATAATTGAATATTAAAAAATCGCTGAATCAATTTATAGCATTTGCTTCGGTAGGGTTATGATATTGTTAACAATTATTGACTCGAAGAGTTTAAAGCATTATAACTTACAGGTTAACGAAGTTCCCATAAGAATGATTATAATATCTGGATTTGTCTATGGAGGATGATTTATGGTTACAAATTGGCTGATAAATGTTAATAATGAAGTTTGGTATAATATTTTAATATCTTTAGTGATATTTACTTTTTTTATTATCTTTCGGAAGATTTTTTCAACTTATATCTTTAGAATCATAATAAAAATTGCTAAAAAGACACCTTCAGATATTGTAGAAAACATTCTTTTGGCATTTGAAAAACCTTTAAGAGTATTTTTTATTGTAATCGGTATTTATTTCGCTCTCGTATTTTTGCCGTTAGACAATAACTATAATACATTGATTATTAAGTTCTACCGTTCTATTTTAATAATACTGATCGGATGGGGTCTATATAATCTGGCATCAACCTCATCTGCTTTTTTTGTGAAAATAACCAGGCGATTGGAGATTGAATTAGACAGGATATTACTGCCTTTTATTTCCAAACTCCTTCAGGTTGTTGTCATAGTAATGATAATTAGTGTTATTGCCAGTGAATGGGGATATAATGTGGGAGGATTAGTAGCAGGTTTGGGGTTAGGAGGTTTAGCATTTGCCCTTGCGGCTCAGGATACCATTAGTAATTTTTTTGGTGGAATTGTAATAATTACAGAGAAACCCTTCTCGATTAATGACTGGATTAAAACGCCTAGTGTAGAGGGTATTATTGAAGATATTACCTTTCGTAGTACTAAAATACGCACATTTTCTCAGGCTTTAGTCACGGTTCCAAATTCTACTTTGGCAAATGAGCCAATTACAAATTGGACAAGGATGGGAAAAAGACAAATAACTTTTAATCTAAGGCTCGCCTATTCCACTCCCCGGGACAAGATTAAAATTTGTGTGGAAAGAATAAGCTGCCTGTTAAAAAATCATCATGAGATAGATCAGGAAATTATCATTGTTCATTTTAATGAGTTTAATGAGAGCAGTTTAGATATCATTCTTTACTTTTTCACGAAAACAACTGTTTGGCTTGAATATCTTTGTATAAGAGAAGAAATTAACCTTGAAATAATGAAAATACTTGAGCAAGAGAATGTTCAGATAGCTCTTCCAAGCCGCAGTATCTATCTTGAACAAGGGTAGTGAACACGTTCAGCTTAAGTAAGCTATTTCTAATTAAATCGCTGATATTCTTTGGTACTTATTTGTTTGCCGATCATTGAACAAATAAGTATAAATATTTCCCTTGGTGAATGATACCTTTAAAAATAGTATTGATTAACTTGACAGATGTACATTAATTTGTTATCTTTATATAAGATCCGGGTAGTAATCAGTAAAATTAATAAACTGGAAAGAATGAAATTTAACCATTTTTCAAGGGAAGCAGGCTTCCGGGGGTGGGAGTCTATGATAACCGACAATTGAATAAATATATACGCTGAATCCATTATGGAGCGGGAAAACCAACAATTGGGGTGAATCCGGAGCACTTGCTTCGGTAGGGTTAAGCTCTTTCGACCCGAATCCGTCAGCTAATCTCGCAAGCGTTGGAAGAGAAGGTGATTGATATGCTTAAAGGTACATATTTTTTTAGCATACGCTGCATGAGGCTTTCTCTGCGGCGTTTTTTAATTTAGCTTTAAAGGGAGGTATTATAATGATTACCTTATGTATTTCCGGGCTCGGTAAAACAGGGAAGGAAATTGCCAAGGTTTTATTGGAACTAAAGGATATCAGGGTAGTTTCAGCAATATGCAGTCCCAACAGTGATAAGAGAGGCCAGGATCTGGGCCAAATAGTCGGCTGCAGTGACACAGGGGTAGTAATTGAAGGTTCTGACGATTTGGAGCAGGTTGTTTTCAGAACAAGACCGGATGTGGCTGTTGACTTTTCAAGTCCGGAGGCAGCATTAAAGAATGCCAAAGTGTTTTCGAGGATGGGGGTAAACATTGTCATAGGCACGACAGGGTTTTCTAAAAACGGCCTCAGGAAGCTTTATGTTCTGGCCAATAAATATGAAAACGGAATAGTCTATGCACCCAATATTACTCTTGGGGTCAATGTACTGATGTTGTTAACAAATTTGGCTTCAAATATCTTGAACAGCTATGATTTTCAGGTTAATGAAATTCACCATAAGAATAAAAAGGATTCGCCTTCCGGAACAGCTAAGAAAATTGCTGTTGAAATAGAAAAAGGACTAAAATCATCCGGCAACCCTGAGGTATGTACAGAAGTACCGATTACTGCTGTCAGGGCAGGCGGTGTTGTCGGTAAGCACGAGGTCATGATTATAGGTGAAGAGGATAAAATAGAAATTTCCCATGAGTCTTTTTCCAGAAGGGCTTTTGCTCTGGGGGCGCTTAGGGCGGTGCGCTTTATCGATGGAAAAACCGGATATTTCGAAATGAATGATGTGCTTAACCTGAAAAAGGTGCTGCAAGATTATCTTGAAAAGGACAGCACTCCGAAAAAACCACGAAATATCGCCTATTTACACCTCGAAGAAACACAGGTTCAATAAAAACCGTAAAGGAGAAAACTATGAATAAAAAAAGAAACCGTTGGGATATACCCTTATGGAAGAATGTTTCGGGAGAACAATGGCAGGATTGGAAGTGGCAGATTTCCAATAGAATCACGACAATAGACCAATTGAAACAGGTTGTCAATCTTACTCCGGAAGAGCGTGAAGGGATAAAGGCCAGCCTTAAGAAATTACGGATGGCAATAACACCTTACTATGCCCTGCTTATGGATCCGGATGATGATCATTGCCCATTGAGGCGACAGGCAATTCCTACGATTCATGAGACCAAAATATCCAAGAGTGACAGTAGCGATCCTCTGCATGAAACTGCTGATTCTCCCGTACCCGGCCTGACTCACAGATATCCTGACAGGGTGCTGTTGCTGGTTACTGATCAGTGTTCCATGTATTGCCGCCACTGCACAAGAAGACGCTTTGCCGGTAATGAGGATAAGGCACTTGCGCCGAGATATATTAAACAGGCAATTGAATATATTAAGGCTCATAAAGAGGTCAGAGATGTACTTTTGTCCGGAGGAGATGCCTTATGCCTTTCTGACGATAGGCTGAAAGCTATCTTGAAAGAAATAAGGAGAATTAAACATGTAGAAATCATCCGTATCGGTACAAGGACTCCGGTTGTTATGCCGCAGAGAATTACGGATAAGCTTTGTAATATGCTACAGAAATACCATCCTGTTTGGCTGAATACACATTTTAACCATCCCAGGGAAATAACGACTGAGGCTAAAAAAGCCTGTGAAAAGCTGGCTAATGTTGGGATACCGCTTGGCAATCAGTCCGTACTTCTGAAAGGCATTAACGATTGTCCTTATATTATGCGCAATCTGGTTCAGGAACTCGTAAAAACCAGGATCAGGCCCTATTATCTTTATCAGTGTGACCTCTCGGAAGGAATTGAGCATTTCCGGACATCAATTGCCGTAGGGATAGAGATTATGGAGATGCTGCAGGGACATACTTCCGGTTTGGCTGTACCGACATTTGTAATAGATGCCCCGGGCGGAGGCGGAAAGATCCCGGTAAGCCCGCAATATCTGAGTTCGGTTTCTGCGGAAAAGGCCATCCTGAGAAACTTCGAAGGGGTAATCAGCACGTATGTCGAACCGAAGGACAAAACGCATAAATGCAGCGAATGCGGCTTATGCACCAAATTTAATAACAAGGAATATCGGGGATTGGAAAGGCTGTATAGGGATGAAAGAGTCTGTTTGATTCCGCAGACAAATGTAAGAATCAATAAAAGGGAGAAGTACTATGAATATATCGCCAGATAATCATAGGAAAAACTTCTTTACGACCTTTAAGTCTGTAGAATTATATATAGACTATACTAATCAGAGACTTAAAATCCTTAATTTTTTAGTCATTTCCACGATAACAATCAAAGAAATTATTGCTTATGCAGGGCGGAAAAAGCTTGGTAAGATTATCTACAACTGTCCGGAACATTTATTGAGATCATTTCAGGATTGTGGTTTTGTAATTGAGGGGATCATCGACGGTTATTTTCGGGGAGAAGATGCGGCCTGTATTTCGTTTTTTCTAAATAAAGAACGCAGTAAATCAATTTATGAAAATGAAGAAAACAGGGTCATTGATTTTTGCAGAGAAGATACGAAAAAATTCACTTCTGCTAAAAACAGAACTTATAAGGTAAGATCGGCTGAGGCAAAGGATATTCCTCAGATGATTCAGCTTTTTTCAGCAGTATTTGAAACATATCCGTCGCCGGTATTTAGCAGGGATTATCTGCAAAAAGTTATGCGGGAGCAAGTTTTATTTATGATAGCGGAAGAGGAAGGTAAAATTATCAGTATTGCTGCGGCGGACATGAACAAACTTCACATGAATGCGGAAATAACCGATTGTGCTACTTATCCCGAGTACAGGGGCAGGAGCATTTTGAGCGAACTGATCTACGGGCTGGAAGAGGAATTAAAACATGCCAATTTTACTACAGCATACAGCCTTTCCAGGGCTAATAGTATCGGAATCAATAAGTCTTTGAGCAAATTAGGGTATTTGTATAGCGGAAGGCTTATCAACAACTGTCATATTTGTGGCGGTTATGAAGATATGAATATTTGGGTAAAAATACTTTGAAATTAGGATAGCAGTGAAAGGCCGCGAAATTTCACCGGTGTAGACAAAAGGGAACCGGCTAACGGTTTACAAGAAGTTAGCGAGTTCCCTTTTGTTGTTTCTGGTTCAGATAACAAATGGAAAAGAGTTGTTGGAAACAATCCAGCCCATGGCCTCCTTTATGACAAAAAAACATTCTTGCAAACAATATCGATGATCCCTATAATTATAATAATATTAATTGGTTTATAAAAGTATCCATTTTAAGTCTGCAGACTTAAGTAATGAACAATTAATTAGGCTTTTTAAATTTTTAAATTATTCTGAAAGTGGTGGCTAAAGAATGAACAAAGTGGATTTAAAATTAATGGACGATATAAAAAGAATTAAACAAGAAAAATCAATCTATATCATTGCACATTATTATCAGCGTGATGAAATACAGGATATTGCAGATTTTATAGGTGATTCTTATGCCATGGCGATAGCGGCGAAGGAGTCGCCCTGCAAAACTATCCTTGTAGCAGGGGTGGATTTTATGGCCCAAACAGCTGCCATGCTATGCCCTGATAAAATTATCCTGTCACCTGAAACCAGGGCAACCTGCCCTATGGCTAACAGTACTTTTGTTGAGGATATATTAGATTATAAGAGGGATCATCCGGATGCAATCGTAATAAGTTACGTGAATACCCCAGCTGAGATTAAAGCTGTAAGTGATATTTGTTGCACTTCTTCCAATGCCGAAAAGATTATCAGACAATTACCGGAAAAGAGCAGGATATTTTTCATACCCGATCGGAACCTGGGAATAAACATTGCCAGAAGACTTGGGCGGATTTTTGATTATTATTATTCAAGCTGTCCAATTCATGCCCGGGTTACTAAAAAAGAAATTTTACAGCTGAAACAAAAATATCTTAATGCCCTGGTGCTGGTTCATCCCGAATGTGATCCTGAAGTAGTCGAGATCGCCGATTATGTGGGCAGTACAGCCGGCATACTCAAGTATACCTGTGATTCTAAAGCAAGCCGTTTTATTATTGGGACTGAGTGCGGGATTATGCACTCAATTCAAAAAGCTTGTCCGGCAAAAGAGTTGATTTTAGCATCATCTGAATTGATTTGTCCTAATATGAAGAGTATTACTTTGGATAAAATCCTCTACTCGTTGGAAAACCTTGAGACCGTCATAACAGTGGAAGAGTCTATCCGCGAAAAGGCAATTTTAGCATTGGAAAAAATGATCGAATATGCCTCAGCCTGATTCGGCTATGAACATCAATCAAGCCCAATCAAGCGGATAGAAAGGGAGCCAGATATACATGAGATTATCTACCAAAGGAAGATATGGTTTAAGGGCTATGTTGGAAATGGCCCTTAATGAACAACATGAGCCTATGGCTACCAGAACCATAGCCGAGCGCCAAAATATATCCGAACGCTATCTGGAACAGCTTCTTATTCAATTAAAAAAAGCAGGCCTGGTTAAAAGCATCAGGGGTTCACAAGGGGGATATATTTTAGGTCGTAAATCCCAGGATATAACTGTGGGGGATATTATAGAGTATTAGAAGGGCCCATTGCTCCGGTTGAATGTATAAGTGAGCTTAACCCTGAAGAGTGTAATCGCTCAGACTTCTGTGTAACCCGGGGAATCTGGAGTAGATTGAGGGATGCCATTTCGGAAGTGTTGGACTCATATACACTTTGGGACCTGGTTAAAGAGTCTCGCCAATATGACCAGGATTAACCCCGAAACTCAAACAGTTTGTTTCCCGGTACATGGGTCAAGGCAATAAAGCTTAATAAAGAGTTACAAATAGCTGTTCCCCAAAACTATTTTCCCTTGAATGATCCCTCCCGGCAGCCTGTAGTTAACTGGAGGGCCCATGCCAGTCTGTTATTTTCCAACTGGTTGAACTATGCTGTCTATCAGGAAACCCCGTACGATTTACAAAATATGTAATGATTAGTTTTTGAGGGGAATGACAGTTGTGTGCGAAAAATGATATATTCCCTGATAGTTTTGAATACTTTGCTGTTTGAGGAGGGTAAAAATGAGTAATGAGTATGAAATTAAGATTAAACAGCTTGTCGGTGAGATCTCCCGGAGTTATGAACAGGAGCAATTTATTGTTCCTCCTGATTTAGGGCCTCTTCCCAACCGGGATGTGATTATTAAAATAACCAATAAATTGAGGCAGCTCTTATTTCCCGGTTATTTTGGAAAAAAGAACTTTGCGGAGGAAACAAAAGAATATCATGTCGGGGCACTGGTAACGGATATTTTCACTGTCCTGAGTGGGCAGATCGCTCTTGCTCTGAAGTATAATCCCAAACCACAGGAAGATAACAGCAGTAAAACATTAAAAGATAAAGCCGGGCAGATTAGTTTCGAACTTTTGAACAGTATTCCTAGGATCAGGGAATTGCTGGCGACAGATGTGCAGGCTGCATTTGACGGGGATCCAGCGGCAAGCAGCACGGATGAAATAGTTTTCTCCTATCCGGGCATTTTTGCTATCAGTGTCCACCGTTTGGCTCATGAGCTTTATAAGCTCGGAGTGCCCTTGATCCCAAGGATTATTGGCGAATATGCTCACAATATTACCGGTATTGATATTCATCCGGGAGCGGAAATTGGAAAATACTTTTTTATCGATCATGGTACCGGTGTGGTCATTGGAGAGACAACCGTTATTGGTGATTATGTAAAAATATATCAGGGTGTAACCTTGGGAGCTTTGTCTACCAGAGGGGGACAGACACTAAGGGGTGTTAAGAGACATCCAACTCTGGAAGATGGAGTTACTGTTTATTCAGGTGCTTCGATCTTTGGGGGAGAAACAATTATTGGCAGTTCCGCAACTATCGGCAGTAGTGCCTTTATTACCAAATCGGTTCCCAGCGGGACCATGGTAAGTATTAAGAATCCCGAATTATCCTTTAAGAATTATTTCTAATAAAATTATTTCCCAGAAACGGACAGGACCAATCAGATCCGGTAGAGGAGAGATTCAATGATGGATGAAAGAAAATTGAAATTCGATACCCTGCAGGTGCATGCCGGTCAGATAGCAGATCCAACCACTGGGGCTAGGGCAGTACCAATTTACCAAACGACATCCTATGTATTTAATAATGCTGATCATGCTGCCAATCTTTTTGCTTTAAAAGAACCGGGCAACATTTATACCAGAATGATGAATCCCACAACTGATGTCTTTGAACAGAGAATAGCTGCCCTTGAAGGTGGAGCCGGTGCACTGGCAGTTGCTTCCGGTTCGGCAGCCATTACTTATGCAATCCTGAATATTGCGGGAACCGGAGATGAAATTGTTTCGGCAAGCACCCTTTATGGCGGTACTTATAATCTTTTTGCTGTCACTATGCCTAAATTGGGGATCAAAACGATATTTGTTGACCCTGATGATCCGGAAAATTTCCGCAAAGTTATCAATGAGAAGACAAAGGCAGTTGAATTATCCGTCACTGGTTGGCAATAAATACTATGACCTGGCGCAGAAATATCTTCCTAGAGGTGCGGGATCAATATTTACGTTTGGTATTAGAAACGGTACGGTTGAAACCGGCAAGAGGTTTATTGATAGTCTGGAATTGTTTTCTTTGCTGGCTAATGTTGCCGATGCTAAGTCTTTAGTGATTCATCCGGCCAGTACCACACATTCGCAGTTATCCGAAGAGGATTTAAAGGCATCCGGTGCTACACCGGATTTGATAAGACTTTCGATTGGCATTGAAGATGTGGAAGACTTAATTTACGATCTGGATCAGGCCTTGAACAAGATTTAAATCAAATAATTCACAGGAGGATTAAACATGTCCAAAATAGCTAATAACTTAACGGAATTGATTGGGAATACACCATTACTAATGCTCAACAATTATTGCGGCCTCGAAAATCTTGAGTCGAATGTTATTGCCAAGTTGGAATACTATAATCCTGCCGGAAGTGTAAAAGATCGCATTGGTTTAGCCATGATCAAAGATGCTGAGGATAAAGGCTTGATTAATAAAGATACTGTTATTATTGAGTCAACCAGCGGCAATACCGGAATAGCTTTAGCTTTTGTTGCTGCTGCCAGAGGTTATAAGCTGATGATTACCCTACCAGATAATTTTAGTTTGGAACGAAGAAAACTTCTGAAAGCCCTCGGGGTCGAACTGGTCTTGACTCCCGCAATTGAGGGAATGGCAGGTGCCTTAAGAAAAGCGGAAGAATTAGGAGCCGATATACCAAATTCGTTTATTCCCCGGCAATTTGATAACCCGGCTAATCCACAGACCCACCGCCGGTCTACTGCCGAAGAAATTTGGCGGGATACAGATGGGGAGGTTGATATTTTTGTAGCCGGTGCGGGAACCGGAGGGACACTTACCGGTGTGGGTGAAGTATTAAAGCAAAGAAAACCTTCTATAAAGATAGCCCTCGTTGAACCTTTTGATTCACCGGTTTTTTCGGGTGGGAAACCTGGTCCCCATCAACTGCAGGGGCTGGCTCCAAATTTTATACCCAAAGTATTTAATAGTGAGGTTATTGACGAATTCATTCAGGTTAAAACAGAGGAAGCTTTGAATGCTGCACGTAAACTGGCCAAGTATGAAGGACTGCTTGTGGGAATTTCCTCAGGGGCGGCTGCTTTTGCTGCAGCGAAGATCGCTAAACGTTCAGAAAATAAGGGAAAAAATATCGTTGTTTTACTTCCCGATAATGGGGAACGGTATTTATCTACTTCTTTATTTGAAGAAGCACAAAGATAATACATTTTGGAAAGAACAAATCACTATTAAATTAACCATGATGGATCGGAATTAAAGAAAGATTTGTTTAGATTGATCGATTGAAAAGGTAATAGGAGTGTAAGGAAAGCATAAGTATCATAACAGGTTAAACTATTACTTTGGAAGATGTTGTTAAGGATGCGGCGAAGCCTGGGTCTAAACGCAGTTAAGGGATCTTATTCCATTTGACTTATAGATTTGTTGATATATAAATTAGTAGTTCGAGTATTGCCTAAGAGACAGGGGGTAATGAGTTTGTCCTTTTTTAGACAAAGTGAATTGCAGGACCTGATTAAACTGGTAGAAAAGGGAGAACGTTTGGATTTCGAGGCTGGGGTCCGTCTCCTGGAAAGTAAAGATCTATTAGCCCTTGGCTATATGGCTAATCTGGTAAGGGAACGCAAAAATGGGAATAAGGCTTATTTTATTGTTAATCGGCATATTAACCATACTAATGTGTGTGTTAATCTTTGCCGTTTTTGTGCTTATGGCGTTCCTGGAGAAGATAGCCGGGCCTTTACCCTAACTTTGGCGGAAATCGAAGAGAAAGTCAGACAGGCTGCCGCGGAAAACATTTCTGAAGTCCATATTGTCGGCGGCTTAAATCCTGAGTTGAATTATGACTATTACCTGCAAATGCTGCAGAGTATCAAGAGGATCCTGCCGCATGTCTGCTTACAGGCTTTTACTGCCGTCGAGATAGATTACTTTACTCGGATGACCGGTTATCCGCTTAAGCGTATCTTGACTGACTTAAGAGCGGCGGGTCTGGATTCTCTTCCCGGAGGAGGGGCTGAGATTTTTTCAACGCGGGTACGGAACACAATTTGCCCCCAAAAGATATCCGGGGGGCGTTGGCTTGAAATTCATGAAACTGCTCACGGGCTGGGGATGCGAACAAACGCAACCATACTTTACGGACATGTGGAAACTACCGGGGAACGGACAGCACATATGCTGCAGCTTCGGGAATTACAGGATAAGACAAGGGGATTTTTGGCTTTTATCCCTCTGCCGTTTTCACCGGGAAATACTCAAATGGAAGGTTGTAACGGTGCCGGCAATACAACCGGTTTTGAGGATCTGAAGATGCTGGCTGTTTCCAGGATCCTGCTTGATAATTTTGAGCACATTAAAGCTTTTTGGATAATGCTGGGCCTTGGGTTGGCCCAGGTGTCATTGCACTTCGGTGTCGACGATTTGGATGGTACTGTGATTGAAGAACGGATTATTCATGCTACAGGTGTTCGAACCGGGCAGGCTATGCCTAAAAAGACCCTGGTTAATCTAATTCAAAAGGCCGGCCGGGAAGCTGTCGAACGTGACACCCTTTACCGGGCCCTAAAATCATATCCGGGGGCTTAATTCGGACGGTTTTTGTTGATTTTTCACTTAATTACTAATGGACAAACAAGTATTAAGCACGGAAATAAACTTTGATGAATATGTTATAGAAATTCTTTATCAGAGGTGCTAAGAGATGGTTACAGGAATGCTCGGCAATTTACCTGTTTTTGCTAATATAATACCTAAAGATTATATTGTAACAAGGGGATTTGGTGATACGAATATCGGCTCGGGAAACAAATTTCCATGGAAAACAGGATCGTTTGATATGGCTCTTGTAATGGCAAAAGTGGAAAAATTTAATTTGCTAAAATATTCATCTGTTTTGCCGCCTGAAGCTACCGAAATTTCGATAGAGGCCGCTAGAAACTTATATAATACCGGGGCGGTAATGGGGACTATTATGGCCCGGGCCGATGGCTATCGAGGAGAAAAAATCTGTGCCGGTATCGGAAGGATTCAAGTAAGAAGAATTGATGGTATACATATTGGGGGTTATGTTGCGGAATACATAGGAAATGGCGATGAACAGGAAGCTAAAAAGAGTTTACACACCTCGTTAATGGGTATAGTTTCCAGGCGTTATAGCCCCGGTGAATATGTTGTTTTTGATGAAAAGTTTTGTATTCAGGAGCATCAGGTTAAAAACAAATATGGAACTGCAATAGTACTTATTGGATTTTTAAGTAATGTCTATCCCTTACTTGGTTGCTATTAATGGAATATTAACCGGTAAGTGTTTATAATTTCCAAGTAAGTTTCTTCTAATAATTAATGGGCTTATTTAAGTAGTTGGTACAATACCTGAAAAATTCACTGTGACGAACAATGCCGATAAATATACCGCCATCATCTGTAACAGGAACAAAATATTGTTTATTTGATCGGGAGACGAGGTCTTCAATTTGTGTGTCAACGAAAACCGGAGAGTTTTGGGTGTGCATCTTGATCTCTTTAAGGAGAATTTTTTCGAAGTTCATTACTGTTAACCCCGGTGTTTTTTTCATTTTCAGAAGAAGATCCTCTTTTGTTAGGGTTCCTGTATATTTGCCGCTATCATCAATGATAGGGATAGCAGCATAATTGTGATATTTCATCCGTTCCAGGGCCTGGCGCATGGTAGAAGTATTTTTCAAATAGATAACATCTTTTTTAGGTAAAAGAAAAAAGACAACGTTCAGTAGTATCCCTCCAGCAATTTAAAATTAAGTCGCTCCTTCATTATATTGCCTATTATTTCTCAGGACAACGGACTTATTATTGACCTTTATGTAAGGATAGATCGAAAAAAAACTTAATCAAGGTAATCCTTTAAGATAACTTCACAAAATTTTTCACCCCCTAATCCCCAAAATCCACGATATTAATATATGTTTACTTTGACAATGCTACGCTGGAAATTGCTGGGAAATTTATGAGCTTTTAACTGTGAACTTGTATTGTATAAATTACCTATCCAAATATGGTAAAATTGATTATCCAGGGAGGAGCTCAAAACCATCGTTTAAACCAATATTTTTCGAAGGCTGCTTTGGCTAAATAGGCCAGTCTGGTTGGTTTTAATAAAGTAATGTGAGGCTGAGGCTCTTTATAATAATGAACTGTGGAATAGCGGCTGCGACCGAACCCGGTGTTCATAACACAGAAGCCTTTGCCATTATAGCGATATTTGGGTTTCAATCCCTGGGACAACAGCAGGATATTTTTCGTAGCTATTACCGCCTGGGCATGGGCGAATACTCCCGCTTTGGGAGCAAAGGCCCCGATTACCGGCAGCCTGATTGCCGTGGCATCGCCAATAGCATAAACACCGGGATAACCTGTTTCCAAGGTATGCTGATCTACTTCTACATAGCCGCTGCTGTCAACCAAGTCACTGTTGCGCAGCACTTCCGGGGTCCAATGGGGGGCTATACCCAACAGGAGATCGGCAGGGATTTTGGTCCCATGATCCAAAATCAGAGTGTTCTTTTCGACGGCAATAACTTTTGCCTCGGTAATTAATTCAATATCTTTTTCTGCAAGCATTTTCCTGACACTTTGGCCAACTTTGGGGGGAGCTAACGGTTCCGGTGAAAAATCCGGAGTAACCAGCGTCAGCTTAATTTTATGGCGCAGCCCTTGCTGCCGGAAAAATTGATCCAGCAGAAAGATCATTTCATAGGGAGCCGGGGGGCACTTATAGGGCAGGCTGGAAATAAATAATACAATCCGGCCTTCGGGACAATTATTTAATCTCTGGTTTATCTTGATTATGTCATTGAAATCATAGGCATTTAAGACAATATCACTGAAACCCGGCACCGCTTCCGGATGATACTCTACTCCCAGCGCAATAATCAGATAATCATAATCTAATTCTCCCTGATCTGTGGTAACACTATGTTCCGATAAGTTAAGTTTGTTTATCTCAGTATGTAAAACTTCAATTCCCTTTTTTGCTAAACTCTTTATTTCCCGGGTCATTTGCGGCGGTTTTCTCTCGCCGATCATTAGAAGAGGAAAAGAAGAAGCAAAATGGTGATTTTCTTCCCGGTCAACTAATGTTACTTTCATAGAAGGACCTGCAGCTTTTATTAGGGAATTGGCAGCAACTATCCCGCCAATTCCACCGCCAAGAATTAAGGTTGTTTTCACGTTATCACCTCTGAGAATATTATTTCTTAAGGAGAAACATTATATTCTTAAGAGCTTGTGAACTCGTTCAACTTAGCAAAAGCTTTGGTGTACTGCTGGCCCAATATTTAAAATTTTCTTATGAAGTGTACCCCATGTCATGGACATGGGGTACACTTCATTTCTGACTATCTTTGTAGTGCTTTGGGGGTTTTAGGTTGATATGACCAGATACCACATGCAAAAACGGAGGACACACTAGCTAGAAGTAGTAACAATGTTGACAGAGAAACAAAGATGTACTTTTTCAT
>JAQVLN010000146.1 GCA_028704155.1 Desulfitobacteriaceae bacterium | reverse complement strand
TTCATTGGCGATGGCGGTATGGGTAACGCCATGATGGATATTGAAGTTGCTGCCCGTTATAAGCTGCCAATTGTTTACCAAGTTACTAATAATGATGGCTGGATGCCAGGTAGCAAATACAACTGGTATGGCAAGAACTGGGAGGGCCTTGGCGAACAGGAAGTTACCGGTTATAAATGGCATGGAATCGAGCAAATGGGTGAAGAGAGACTTTCCATCAGTTATGAAAGAATTGCCAAGGAATTAGGCTGCTATGCAGAGACAGTTACCAAACATGAAGATTATCCGGCTGCCTTGGATCGTTGCTTCAAATCTGCAGAAGCTGGCGTACCTGCTGTTCTGGACTGCATGATGGACAAACATTTGGTCAATGGTGCTGTTACCAACCCGGTCTACGCTCTAATGTATCAGCATCTGCCATGGGTTGATATACCGATTAGAGGAAAACGTGTCCGCCGTGCTATCTGGGGTAAAGAAAAAGCCTTCAAGGGCTTGGCAAAATATCCTCCGACAACTACACCAAATCATTTTGATCCATTCGAAGATTGGGAAATGGAAATTACTGGTGAAGACTGGCCGATGGATAAGTGGCCGGACGGTAAGTAATTTTATCTCAATAAATTGCTCTGTACCAAAACTGGTTAGTAAAAAGCTTTAAATAGTAAAGTCCTGCAATTGCAGGGCTTTACTATTGTCTGATATAATTAACCTTGAATTGCTAGTAAATTATAAGGGGTGGCTTAATTGGAAGTTTTGGTGGCGAAGAAAACCGAAAACTGTATAAATTGTTATTTCTGTCAATTTATGATTAATTGCGATCAAAAAGGATGTACAGGATGTGGCCAATGTATTGTTGCCTGCCCCAATAATGCCAGAGTGACGCAGAAAGTCGAGCGCGATAAAAAAATACAACTTACTGTTGATGGGAAGAAAGTAGAGGTTCCGGAACGAATAACTATCCTTAAAGCTTTGGAAATCCTGGGTTACACAATCAGTCATCATCCTGAACAAAGTGGTCAGGTATTTGCCCCTTGTAAAATCGGCGGATGCGGTGCCTGCTCAGTTCTTGTTAATAGCAGTCTAAAACCCAGCTGTATTACTAAAGTGGAAGAAGGCATGGAAATATCTACTGAACCGGCTCAGATAGTTACGCACGAACCAATCCGCTTGGCTAACAATTTTGAAGCTTATCAGGGCGGGATCATTGGAGCTCCGGAAATCAGGACACAACAAGTTACGGAGTTTGCCTTTTTTGCTCAAGGTTGTAACTTGCGTTGCCCGGCTTGTCATAATTGGCATATTACTTTTTCTACTACCGGGAGATATCTTACTCCCAGACAGGCCGCAAAGAAAATGGAAAGTGGTCGCAAACATTACGAGGTATCCAAGGTTGCAGTATCAGGGGGGGAAGCAGCCTTAAATCGTCCCTGGTTAACCCAGTTTGTCCGCGAATTCAGGGTAATCTGCGCTGATCGGGAAACAAGGCTTCAGCTGGATACAAATGCCAGTATATTAACTCCGGATTATATTGATGAATTATATGCGGTGGGTGTCAGCGATATTTCACCTGATGTCAAAGGACTATACCCGGAGACTTATATGAAAATTACAGGACTGGATGATTTGGAATTAGCTAAACTCTGTGTTGAAACAACCTGGCGGGCCGTCGAACACTTGCTAAAAAATTACTCGGACAAAATGTTTATTGTACTGGCAATTCCCTATCATGAAGAGTTTATTAGTTTGGAAGAAATGCGTGAGATAGCCCAAAAGATTTATGAACTTAATCCGCAAACATGTATAAGCCTGATTGATTATATGCCTGCTTTCAGATGCCGTGATCTGGAGTTCTCTGATGTTGATAACATGGAAAAGGTTCATCAGCTATTTTTGGATAGTGGATTGCATAAGGTGTTATGGCAAACCGGGGATGAATTGCCCCAGGCAGTGGACCCTGAAGATATATTATTATTTAATACAGATAATTATTAACTGTTTCTTCGATTTCTACGCAACGGACCTTTTTTCTTTTGTGTATTAATCATATAAAAAGAATGTGTAAAATTGGTCAGCCCTGATTTGCAGGCAAGAATTGCCTTGGTTTTTATGAATACCCGTTAGTATTCAGTATTACGGCAAACTGCAGAGAAATTGCCATGGACAACAGACTTTGGAGATATCTTGTTAATAAATTAGACAAGTATTTAAATAACGGGAAATGCAGGATAGTTTGGAACTGCGGAATAAACTTACAGAAAAATGCTGATGATTATAGTTGTAGTATGATAAATGTTGTAGTATGATAAATGTTGTGGATTTTTAAATATTTAAATATAAAAAATTAAAATAGTTATCTGTAGCAAGAACACTACAGTGTAGCGGCTTGCTATACTATAGTGTTTTTTACTAGCTAATTTAAATACCTGCTGGTATGTTATTTCATTAGTGTACAAGCGCCTTTTATATATATGTAAAAGGATGGTTTTTATTTGGCATGTTCTTTGCAATATTATTATTTTCAGCAAATTTTATTGAATATTATGATTATTTTGAGCCTTTCAATATTAAGAAGATTTGAATAGACGGTGTGAACTTTACCTTTTAAAGGCACAAAGTAATAGTTGCATGGCTTGGGAGGGGTGATGCGGGTCCGTATTAAGTTGATAGGTCCTGGATATGATCATTTTTAATTAAAGAAAAAATCGATGAATCAAGTGATGTCTAAATTGCCTACTATGGCAATTACAATTAAATAAGCATGAAAGGATGAAATTTAATGTTTAAACTTGAACTACCAAAGAAGGTTGAAGTAACTGAATTATTTGCCAGAGACGGGCTGCAAAATGAATCCATATTTTTTCCGACCGAAGCTAAAATCTGGTTTATTAACCAGATTACTGAGTTAGGTTTTCCGGTTGTCGAAGTATCTAATTTCTCCCATCCTGTCTATCTGCCCCAATTTAAAGATTGTGAAGAAGTTTTAAAGAAAATTAAAAGGAAACCGGGAACTGTATATAAATGTTACGGCATGACCGATGTTGCTATGGGCCGTGCAGCAAAAGCCGCGGCAGAAGGATATGGTCCTGATGTATTGTGCTTTACATTCTCCATGACAGATACACATAGCCTGCGTAATGCCTCAAGAACCAGGGAGAAATACTGGACCCAAATTCCCGAATACGTAAAAGTTCTTCACGATGCCGGAATTAAAGCTGATTTTGCTATGGCTTGTGTATATGGCTGCCCACTTACAGGACCTGTTGATCCCCAGATTCCGTTAGACGACATTGAGCGTGCGCTGGAAATGGGTTGTGACAGTGCTACTCCGTGCGATACCACCGGTGAGTCAACACCGCTTCGCACATACAACTTCTTATCGAAGTTAAGAGAAAAATTCCCCAATGAAGACGTTCATGTTGGCCACTTCCATGATTCCAGAGGTATGGCTATGGCTAACTATTATACCGCATTGCTTTGCGGTGTTGAAAAACTGGAATTCTCACTTGGTCAATTAGGCGGACAGCCGAACTTTATTCAAAGCCATACTCCTGGAAAAGGCACAGGCAAAAACTATTGCCCGAGTGATATTACCGGTAATGGCTCAACCGAAGACGGTTTGGTTATGCTGGATGAAATGGGAATAGAAACAGGAATCGACATTGATGGTGTTCTGGAACTGGGAAGAATCCTTGAGCATAGCCTGGAAAGAGATCTGCGTCCTTATTGTACCAAGACCGGACGGCTTCCTAAGAAACAAGAAAATACAAATTGGTGGGCTACTCCTCCGTATAGAGGCGGCTGGTGGGCTTATCCAAGAGAAAAGTAATTGAAAATGTTATTAATAATTGTTTGAATAAAACAGACTGTAAATAGGCCGGTTAAACTAAAATACGGGAGGATAGGTTAATGAAAGAAGTTGTAATCGTCAGTGCTGTACGGACAGCTATCGGTACATTTAACGGTTCCCTGACTTCAGTTCCCGCTGCTGATTTAGGCGCAATTGTAATCAAGGAAGCTCTGACCAGA
>JAQVLN010000047.1 GCA_028704155.1 Desulfitobacteriaceae bacterium | reverse complement strand
CAGAACTCAAGGCCTTGTGATCATTGTACTGGATTATACCGATACTAAACTTGTCAGATGTTTCCTTTGCCATTGAACAGCCTGCAATTGTTAAAATCATAACTACAGACAGCACAAGGAATAAGATTTTTACATGTTGTTTCATATATTCTCCCCCTAAAAATATAATTTTTTATATTTTAACAGGCTAAACCTGTTTTTTGATAAAAAAAACGCCGCCTGTTCTATAAACAGGGGCGAATTATTCTTTCGCGGTACCACCTTGTTTTCATTGTTAAAACAACCTCAGTGAGCAACTAACATTGCTCCTCCACGATAACGGTTGGACTCCGGCACAGCCTACAAGGTTTTACCTTTCAGTGTGCAGCTCTCAAGATGAATTCACAGTATCTATATCCCGCTTTTTCACACCAGCCAAAAGCTCTCTGATGGATTTGCATTACTGCTACTGGTTCTTGGTCACAGCCTTTATTTTTTAATGATAATAATTATAATCTATCCATATGTTTTCGTCAACAACTAATACTTTCGAACTTTTAGCCTTTTGACACTCCCCCTGCCTAAGGCTTATCACTAAGCCGTTCCAGCCCTGTCGCAGACACTATCGCACCGTCACCAGCAGCTTCCACCGCCTGAATACTTACGAGGTCACCTTTGTTTACCAGCATAATACTCTCGCTGTCTGCTGCTGAAACAGCATAGTAGGTTTCGCTCGAATCCAGCAGTAGGTAATAGACACTTGTACCGTTGATAACCGCAATACGAATATCTTCTACAATGCCTTCAACACCGCTCTTCAGGATCGGTACTTCGTTCATAAGACCGTTCTGGCTAAGCATTCGGATATAAACCGTCTCACACTCAGCCACTGTCATACCTGTCGCTACGATATTATACTGTTGGACATTGACCATCGCATACATCTTGACAAGTCCCGCATTATCCTTCAGTGCGACAAAATAGGTCGGATGATCGGCAATATTCAGGAGCAGCGGGAAGGTGGCAATGTAACCAAGATGCTGTACAACACCTTGAGCAGAGTTCATTGCCGAGTACTCCTCCGCCCCAGCGCAGGCGTAATACCGCGTGTCCTTGGTGCGTTGGTTAACAAGGACAAAGCCGATATTGCTCTGGTCACCTGTCACTGAGGTAATACCTGTGTATACATAAAGATCGTCGTCCTGGGCTATATAGTTGTGACCATCTGTCGTGACGGTCACGTTTTTCTGACCAAAGAGAGAATTTAAAAAACCACCGGCGTACCGGCCATAGTAGTCATACTGAGAGATGATAAGCTCGGCAGAGTAAACCTGATCGACCCAGTTTGGCACATCTTTATGATAGGTGCATTCACCAGTCACCGCATCGACCAACACTACACCATTGATATCCGTACCACCGAACAGCCCGATGGTTTTTTCAATTTTAGGGCAAATCCAATAGGGATGCTTGTTATCGTCTATTTCGAGATGAGGCCTTGCAAACATATAGGTGGGATAGTTAAACCGCAAATGGCGGTTAATATTTCTGGAGAAGTGTTCGGCATTGGTGTATTTAATACCTTCTTCAAGCCGCACGACCTCGACGTTCTGGGTTACCATATCGATAATAATATAAGCGGGAATGCCTTCAGCGCGATTAGCAATCCACTTGAAGATATCAGCATAAGCCAAGGTGGCAACCCGCACCGGCTGGTTTCCGTAGTTCATCTGGTTATAATCATTAACTACCGTGAACTGACTGACCATATCTGCCAACTCCCCCAGTTTACGATCTCCGAGGCGCTGTGCGGATATCTTATCCAGCATCGGAATCTGATCGTAGGAAATCTGCTTGACCTCAGTTGCGAAGTCCCCCGTTTCGACCGGTAATAACTTGGAGTAGGCGCGGGCTTGCAAAACAACATTGGAGACAATGTTGCCAATAATTAGCACCAGCACAAGCCCGAGGCAGATAAAGAAAGGGACAGTACAATATCTTTTAAATATTTGCAAAGCAGGTCGAATATTAGTCAACCCAATTTCTATGCCTTTAGCTTTAACGACAACAATGCAGTAAACGAGCAAACAAACGCATAGAAAGATGTAGAAATCAGGATTTTTGGGATTAAGGGCAGGCAACATCAAGTAGAAGATGACCAATGCGAATATTGTAGTTATGATCAGCGCCGTAGCGATGGGCGGCAGCCCCTTTCTACGAATCGGCTTTACTCTTTTGTTTTGTTCGAACATCTATCTTACCTCCACTTTTATCATTCTATTGGATAAACTCATCCTCAACGAGTATAAAAACCCTTTTCTTTTCCCATCAGCCACAGCTCTGCATAAAGAGCTCCCCTATTCAGTCATTGTTTTATTATTATTTCCAACGAATGTTGGCTTTCTTACGTGGCACCGTCCGAAAATATTTTACATTCGGATAGCCAACTGCCATACAGGTTACAATCTTGTCATCTTCCTGCATTTCCAGAATGTCTTTGATTTTCTTATCATGATTGGCGATCATAACAAATAAACCGCTGAAGAAAGCCCCCAAGCCTTGGGTCACAGCCATTATTTCCATATTGGACGCTGCCAGTCCGGCATCTACCTCGCTTTTAGCCAGGGTTAAAAGCAAAGCCGGGGCATTCCGGAACAGAAAGTCATCTTTATCTATATCAAGGCCTTTAATATTATAACCGATTTTAACTAACCTTTTCAGTTTCTTGGCTGCAATCTCCCTGATCTGAGGGATTTCCTTCCGGATAACAATATAGGAAACCCCCTGACTATTGGAAGCAGTTTCCGTAAAGCGACCGGCTTCAATTATTTTTTCAATCTTATCCAGTTCAACTTTTTTGTCCTGATAATGGCGGACAGAACGTCTGAATTTAACGACATTTAAAAATGTTTCCGGCTCAATAGTAAAGAAATCTTCATCATACTCCTTAATATCTTCCCTACCGTTGTCAGGTTCTACGGCCTTTTGCGGACAAATTGCAATACAATGCCCACACTTAAAACAATTCTCATTATGAGGCAAAGCCTTTCCGTTAGTTAACTCAATATCGTTGACAAGGCAATCGCTAACACAAAGCCCACAGCCTGTACAGCTGTTATGATCAATACTGATCCTGAACATCCTATCACCCAATCTTAAATTTTCTAATCCGGAATAATTGTTTTTTTATACCCGATTTTTCTTTTATAAATATTATATTAGACAAGGAAATATATAATTCCTGCATCAAAAGTTCGGAAATGCTTCTTTTTCTATCCTTCCTCCTTCCAATCAAAATGCATATCCTGTAATGGCCGAAATAACAACTTAATTTTCAAAGAGGGGAATTATTAACAAAATCAGTTTTCTTTTTACAGTATACATTGATTTATCAAAGCAAACTCTAAAAATAGTATTTTATTATTATAATACCTGAAACAGTATATCTCATTTCCGGAATCTCCAGTCTCAGTCTAAACTTGGGAGGTGGGAAAGAAATGGCCGGTTTGAGCTACAGCACAGAAATAAGCGAACAGTTATTCGGGATGATCGAGTGGCTTGAGCAGCATCCTCATCCTAATGACTTTGTTTTTCATCTGATAGAACTGCTCGGGGCTACCCTGGCAGGGGTGAAACCGGCGGAGATTTTAACCCTGACTGTTTACAAGGATAAGGCTAAAAATTCAGACTGGGAAAAAACCCATTCCTGTCTGAGCCGGCATAAAAAATTAAAGTTAAAAGATATAAGGTTCATCAGGGATAACAGGCAAATCCTTTTCTATCATATATCCGCACTTGAAAGGACACTGGAAAGACCTGTAAACCTAAGGTTCCTCAGGAAATTAGGTTATCCGGAAAATTACTCCCTTGAGGGTTATTTGGAGCATTTAAGGAAAAGGTTCAAGGAAATAAGCTTCCCCCATGAAATCGGGATCTTTCTAGGTTATCCCTTAAAAGATGTAATGGGTTTCATAGGCCACCCTTCCCTTAAATTTATTAAAACCAGGGCCTGGAAAGTCTACGGGGATGCCAGATTATCGGATAAAAGATATCAGGATTTCAGGGAAGCCAGGGCGGAAGTCTTAAGGATTATCTCCGAAACTATGGAAAAAGAGGCAGTCCTGCATTAAGTTGCCGGGAATATAGGAAGAAATATTTATTTGGGTGTTTTTACAGTCAGATTCGGCAGTTGTTCTCCGATGATAATTATATTGCCATTTTCATCAACCACTTTATCCAGAACCTCGTAAGGAGTTACAAACTGATATTGACAGGCATTTGCCATACTTGGTGAATAACATATGAAAAGATTGCCTGTCTGCAGCTTTTCCGCAACTGAATACTCTATTTCCATACTGTCAATGTTTCCGGAATCATCTTTCAAAGACAACAAATAAGCTTTGTTTGAGCCGTTACGATAAATCAAAAAACTTTTCATTTCCAACGAATTCCTGGTTAAATCATTCATAAAATTACCCCCCATCTCATGAAATTTCTTTTATATAGCCCGATCGTGGAGTCTGTCAACCTCTATTAATTTACAGACTTGGTTTTTCTTTTAACATTATCTTTATAAACCCTGCCATGATAACAGATAACAGTTTCAGTATTATATTGGAACTGTTTATGTATCCTTTGCTTGTAATCTTGATATACTATTTATACAGTAAATTAAAGGTAATATTGGCAAGGGAGATTTATATGCAAGTTTTAAAGCCGGTTGACGAGTATTTACCCAACCTGCCGTCCCTCAAAACAAATGACAGAATACAATTCACCGAAATGCTGCTGGTTGAAAGCAAGCTCCAGGAAGTATTGGGCAAAGCAGAGGGTATCATCAAAAACACTTGTCTGAACCTACTTAATTCCGGCGGAAAAAGAATCCGCCCTCTTTTAACTGTTACATCCGGAATGTGTTTCAACCGTTTAAACAACAATATGATCGATGCCGCTGTAGCCACCGAGCTAATCCATATGGCATCCCTGATCCACGATGATATTATTGATAACGCTTCCACCAGAAGAAACAGACCGACAGTTAATTCTCTGCAGGGCAATAATGCAGCTGTCTTAACCGGTGATTTTATTTTTGCCGAAGCTTTTAATATTCTTGCCACAAATCAACTTCTGCCCTGTATGAGTTTTTTAGTCAGGGCTATTAAAGAAATGTGTGACGGTGAAGTCAATCAGGCCGCAGAGCAGTTTAACCCTGCCGTTACAATCAATTCCTATTTTACACGGATTGCCAAGAAAACAGGTTACTTACTGTCGGCCTGCTGTAAATCAGGGGCAATTGCCGCTGGTGCCAATGATGAAGAAATCTATGTCATGGGCGAGTATGGCCTACATTTAGGTTATGCTTTTCAAATAATCGACGATATCTTAGACTTTACCGGATCAGAACATGTAACCGGAAAACCGGTCGGAGTAGATATTGCCGACGGCAATATTACCTTGCCAATAATCCTGCTCATGGAAGATGTATTCTATGCCGATTGGATCAAAAACATCCTTCAGAACCGTCATGTTACTGCCAACGATCTGGACAACATCTGTAAAGCCTTAATTAAAACCAATAGTTTGACAAAAGCTTACAAAGTCGCCGACCAATGTATCGATAAGGCAAAATCTTTCCTCTGCCCGGTTTCGGCTTCCAAATATAAAGCAGATTTGTTGAACCTGACTGATGAAATCCGGATCCGGCAGTCCTAGTCAAATAACACCGCTTTTGCGTAAATCTCTGCATATCCACTGCAGCAATCTGGCCCCTGTCCCTCCTCTGCTTATTAACAGTTTACTTAGAGGCTGGATTTCCGGGTCCAAACATTTAGGATCAGAAAGATACAGGGCCAACAATCCCTGTAAAATTGCCTTATGAAAATTAGAAAAAGCAAGCTGACCGGCCGCCTCCCAGGCAAAATTCCAAATCCTGGCCAGACAGTCCCCGGCTTTATCCAAACTTCCATAATACCGAATAAAATTTAATTGTCCGGTTTCTCTGTCTTCAGCTAAATCAATCAGGTAATCCAAAAGGATATGCAGCCCGTTAATCCAGGGAAAATAAACTTCCTGATGAGCTTTAACCTCTTCCCGGGAAAGCTTAGGGTTAGAAGCAATGGCATACAAACAGAAAATCCCCAGGGTTGATCCTGTTGCAGCCGCAAACTCCCACTCGCTAATCCGGGAAAAGGCCTTCAGTTCAGGTTTAATCCAAGCCAGCATCAGGTCTTCCCTTTGCTCCAAAGCCAGGTGTTTATAGGTTTGTAAATCGGCGTAGAGCCCGGCAAACCGCAAGATCCCGGTTTTGATCAATTCATACCCCGACAGGTACGATATATTCTCCTGACAAGTGGTAACTAATTTCGCCAGATATCCTCCGTCATTCTGATAAGGAAAATATAAATAATAATCCGATGTTCCATACTCCGGGTCCAAGGCATCCCTCATAGCCAGATGGAGTTGGGCAAAGGCCTGCTGATCCGTAATCTCCAAGCTGTCAACCAGATTGTCCAGGTAATCACTGATGGTTTGGTAAGCCACGATAAATTCTACTGTTTGCTTAATATCTGCCCCCGGATAAAGAGCATAAATACTGCCGCCCTGACAATGGAATTTTTTATCCCTAATACTGGCAATGGCTGCCTTGGCTAACAGGGAATCCGGGCAAAGCCCAGCTCTTGAGCGCCAATAATCAAGCTCAGTTTCTACCAAGGGAAAAACAGTCTTGACAAACCTGTAGATAAGTACAGGGATTTTGCTTGGACGAGAAATCATTGTCTTATTCACAAGAAGCCCCTTTCATAATGCTTTATAATAGTATATCCTTCCAATAATCAAATAAGCAATAATAAACAACCAATTTTGAACCGAGTTAAAATTAACTAAAAACAATTTAACTTTAAATGTATAAAAGAAAAGCATTTTGACACATTCTAAGAACGTCTAAAAACATTTCAAGGGAGGAAATTCATTATGAACTCAAATGTCCCCCAGTTAAGTTCGCGTAATTTAACTATTTTAAATGATCAGCTTGGTTCCGAAGCCCTCTTGGTCCACAAATATGCCCATGCCGCCCAATCAGTCAGCGACCAAGCCATTCGTTCACAGCTTTATTCAATTTCAGAACAACATCGCAAACATTATGATACTTTATTAAACTACTTGAACTCGCATCAATAATATAAGAAAGGAATGGCTTAAGCATGAATATGAATCAACAACAAAATTTAAGTGAACAAGAGATTATGACCGATTTATTGGCTACTGAGAAACATATCACCTCAGCCTATAACACATTTATCACCGAGACTACTTGCAGCAACTTGAGACAAAATTTGAAAGATATCCTTAATGAAGAACATTCCATCCACGAAACGCTTTATAATACTATGAACCAAAAAGGCTGGTATCCGGTCAATGACGCTCCCAGCCAGGAAGTCCAAAAAGCTAAAGATAAATTCAGCAAGATGCGAGTTTAAAACAGTATGATTAAAGAGGTACCTGGCCGGTGCCTCTTTTATTTCCAATTATTCAGTTCCTTCCTTTTGAAATAATTCTTCATAGCCAAGATATAGCTTCCATATTACATCCCAGAGTTCGTCATCAGCTTCGATCACTTTGATCCCCAATTCCTTGGCCTCTCGGCGGCCAATTGGATAACCATGTGAAAAATAGCCCTCAGTCAAAGATTCAACAACTGAAGGTATGCTTCTTAAATCTTCTCGCAACATATAGCGGGTCAGCAGTGCTTCGGCATATTGCCGGGATGCTTTTAAGGTCTTCTCATAATCCCCTATCAGCCAGGGATCAATTTTCTGCAGCAAAGGAGTAAAAATAAAAGAAGACACTTCCGGGTCCTTACTGTTGCTCATTGAACGCTGTAAATAATCAAAACAATATCTGACCGCTTGGACAGGAACCCAAACATCCTTATAGACAGGGTGCTTAACCAGAGGGTCAATCGGTCCTAATTCGGAAATAGGCCCCATTACTACCTCATCAGCGCCCAGTACGACCATTGAAGCTGCCGATTTAGCAGCAAAAGGTACAATTACAGCAAATTCATGACAAAATTCCCTGATCAAAGAAACTACTTTAAAGGGAGTATCTACAGCCCCACCATAACTGTGCAGAAGCAGATCAATTTTTTGAGTATGCCCTATTTCCTTTAATTGCCTGTAGAGGGGAATCAGAATACTATCATCTAACGGGGTATAGGCAAAATAAACTAATACTTTCGACTTCCGCAATTCTTCCAAACGATCCAGTAAATTAAATCTATCCTCTCTATCCACTTGTTCACCTCCAGCCGGGTCCATATATCCCATTATATTCCATATGAAATTGTCCAGTGACGAAAAAACCTTCCGAAGCAATTCAATCTTAGGAAGGTAATTTTAATATAAAAATTTCTGCCATATTATAAAGTAACATATATTGATATATATTAATTAAGGAAAAATATCAAATTGAAAAAAAGCCTCTCGCCTGATTGGTTGAGAGGCTTAAAATACTGATCCCTTTTTCGAAATGGCACACGGAGGAACGCTGTTCTTAGATGAGATCGGGGAATTGCCCCTGGATACTCAGGCCTCACTGTTGAGAGTTTTGGAGACAAAACGATTCCGGAGGCTGGGGGCTGAACAGGAAACAGTTGCAGATTTCAGGATTATTGCAGCAACAAATAGGGTGTTGGAAAAAGAAATTCAAGATGGAAATTTCCGGAGTGACCTCTACTATAGGTTAAATGTGGCTAGATTTCATATCATACCGTTAAGAGAAAGGCTGGAAGACATAGAGTATCTGGCGCAGTATTTTATAGAATATTTTTGCCACAAATATAATCTCAGGAAGAAGTCGATTACTCCCGAAGCTTTAGAGATCCTTAAAGGATATGAGTGGAAAGGAAATGCCCGGGAATTAAAAAACATTATGGAAGTAGTCATCTTTTTTTCCGGTAATGTAATTTCGGAGGATGACCTTAAAATGAATTTTCAGCTTTATGACAAGTCAATTACTGAGGAAACACAAAAGGAGAACTCTTATAATTTAAAATCAAACGAAAAGAAGATAATTATTGAAGCATTGAAGAAATATAAGAAGCTCAACCTGGTTGCGAAGGAACTGGGTATTTCTCGCAGCACCTTGTACCTTAGATTGGAAAAATTTCGTATAGACTATAAAAAATATGTTAAATTAACTTGAAGAAGCTGGTTCAACTTTTGACTCAGGTAAGCGAGCTGCTTCCAAATGGTAATGTCCGAAGTTAGGATTTTAAATCCTAAACTAGGACTTTATTTTTTTTAACCAAATTAACAATTGATTTGGTCCTCCGTTTACGGGCGCTATCTGCCATTCAGGGAGCTTTTTAGACAATTGGTGCCAATTGTGATGATGTTTATCCTTTTGGAATGCTTTTTGCTCATATTTGGATTAAGGGTTGTAAAAAGGAAAGTAAAAAATGATATATCAAATTAAGAAAGGATGAAAGTAAATACAAATGAATAATCAAATTATTTTTTATCCGGGTACATTAGACGAAAAGGACGGCAAATTTATTCAGATGGGAAATAAGTGTAAGTCATGCGGAAAGACATCCTTCCCTGCAGTTGAACTTTGCCCGTTCTGTTGCTCTGACAATGGAGAAAAGGTGCCCCTTAGTACAGTCGGAACTGTGTTTTCCTTTAGTGTAACGCGAGTTCCCGTTGGTCCCTATAAGCCCCCCATTATCGGCGCATATATTGACCTGCCTGAAGGCACCCGTGTGTTTGGGCAGTTACAGGCAAATGAGGAGGAACTGAAAACCGGTATGAAGGTAAAGGTGGAAACAGGCGTTCTTTGGACTGAAAAAGATGGTACTGAAGTGCTTGGCTATTATTATGTGCCTGTTGAAACAAAACACGGAGGTGCAGAATAATGCGAGATGTATATGTACTTGGCATTGGTCAAACAGTTTTTGGTAAGCATACTGATCTGAGCGTAAACGACTTGGGTGCGGCCGCTGGTCTGGCGGCTGTTAAAGATGCTGAAATTTCTCCCAAGGAATTTCAAACTGCTTATTGTGGAGCTATGCATAACATCCCTGTAGTTGGTGAATCCATTCTCAGACGCCTAGGCGTAGATCGGATTCCGATATTTAACGTTGAAAATGCTTGTGCTAGTGGCTCCAGTGCTGTTCATTTGCTGTATCGCGACATAGCTCTGGGTGCCTGCGAAGTAGGAATTGCGTTAGGCGTTGAGTCGCTTTCCGCTTATGCCAGGAAGTTCGGTAAGGGACTCATTGGGTTTGAGGAAGATCACGAGGCCAAACTAGCGCTTACTATGCCTTCATTCTTTGCTATGTTGTGCAATCGACTGATGCAGGAGCGTGGCGCAACCATTGAAGACATTTGTTATGCTTCGATAAAGAACCACAAAGCCGGAATTTCCAATCCTTACTCACAGTATAAAAAAGAGGTTACCGTAGAAGAAATTATGGCGTCTCCCATGATTGCCGACCCGATAACTGTACTCCAGTGCTGTCCGCAAAGTGATGGTGCTGCAGCAATTATCCTGTGTTCGGAGGATTTTTACAAAAAACATAACAAGAAAGAAAACCGTGCACCCGTTAGAGTTGCAGGTTCAGTTATCTCGGTCAGCGGCGCCCAGGACTCTTCATATGATCCCCTGGCGCTAAAGTCTTTGATAGACGGTGCTAAGGCAGCCTACGAAATGGCCGGCATCGGCCCTGAGGATCTTAATGTGGTGGAGCTGCACGATGCCTTCTCAGGAGAAGAATTGGCGGCTTATGAAATGCTTGGCCTGTGCAAACCGGGTGAAGGAGTTACCCTTGCGCGTTCGGGAGCTGCAGAAATGGGCGGCAGATGCCCGGTCAATCCCAGTGGCGGATTGCAATCTATGGGTCATCCTTTAGGCGCTTCCGGTGTTCGCGTAGTCGCAGACATTGCCCGGCAGCTTTGGGGCGAAGCGGGCGGATATCAGGTAGAAGGAGCCCAAGTAGGTTTGGCTCAAATGCTGGGTGGCGTACTCTCCAATATCGAATCCCCTGTTGTGGCAGGTATTCAAATTTTGGTGAAGTAAGTAACACTTATCAGTCTGTCCATGAGGAGAGCATCAAAGAGGCCTTTCGGTTAACCTAAAAAGCCCTTGGTTGCGCTAATAGGCAAACTAAGGGCTTTTCATAAAAATATAAGCATAGGAAAAATACTCAAAACAATTCTTCAGCTCTGTTGAGTATTAATACCCTTCCGGATCCAAATACCTGAAAAAATCTACTTTTCCTCTCCAATAACCTTCAGCCATTGGTAGCGAGTATTGCGCTGCACTGCAGTATAACCTGCATCTTTAATACAGCGGATAATTTCCGGCAATTCGATCCTGGTCCGCACTCCGGCTGCCCTGACAACATTTTCCTCCAGCATGGTACTGCCAAAGTCATTTGCCCCAAAATATAAGGCTGCCTGGGCCATTTTGGCACCCTGGGTCACCCAGGAAACCTGTACATTGGGTATATTATCCAGAATCAAACGGGCTACAGCCAAGGTTCGCAGGTAATCGACTCCTGTACTGCCCTCACCGCCAAGTTCAGTATTATCCGGGGCAAAGCTCCAGGGAATAAAAGCCGTAAAACCGCCGGTCCGGTCCTGAGCATCCCGGACCCGGACCATATGTAAAATTCTTTCCGCCAAAGTCTCTGTATGGCCAAACATCATTGTCGCCGTTGTTTTCATACCCAACCGGTGGGCAGTTGTCATTACTTCCATCCACTGCTGCCAGCCGATCTTGTTCGGACTGATTAATTGCCGCACCCGGTCAACAAGAATCTCGGCACCCCCGCCCGGGACAGAATCCAAACCCGCAGCTTGCAGACGCTTAAGGACAGCCTTGATACTCAAGCAGCTTTTTTGAGCCAAATGCCAAATCTCCGGCGGACTAAAGGAGTGAATGTGTATTTTAAAATTACTTTTAATATCCCGTAACATCTCCTCAAACCAGACCAAATCAAGGCCCGGGTGCAAACCTCCCTGGATCAGCAATTGTGTTCCACCTGACTGCATGGTTTCCGCAATTTTAGCATGTAATTTTTCTTTGGACAAAACATACCCCTCAGCGTCTCCTTCCTTTCGGTAAAAAGCGCAGAATTTACACTGGCAGGTACAAATATTTGTGTAGTTTATATTACGGTCAATTACAAAAGTAACTGCTTTTCGGGGGTGAAGCCGCTGTCTGACAAGAGAAGCAGCCTGTCCAAGCTCCATCAACCCCGCTTCTTCCAGCAACAGGATACCCTCATCGGCAGATAAACGTCCCCCATCAAGGCTTTTTTTTAAAATTGACCTGACCTTTATGTGCATCTTGCAGCCTCCTGAAACCATCCGAATTAAAGGACAAACTTACCACCCCTTGTACCTCAGGCAATATCCGGAAATCCTATTAATTAATACATTAATAAATCTATAAGCGCAAAAACAAAAATAATGACACTTAAGTAACCATTCAGATTAAAAAAAGCTGTCCCCACTCTGGATAAATCCCTATCCGAAACGATCCGGTGTTGATAATAAAGCAAAACAACAGCCACGGCAACTCCCAGATAGTAAAACCAAAACAGGTTTTGGAGAAATCCCACTGCAAGCAAAAACAGGGGTGCCAAAATATGCAAAAACGCAGAAATCCGCAGCCCTGTTGTTAAACCAAATCTCGCCGGGATGGAATGCAGGCCTTCACCCTGATCAAACTCCATATCCTGACAGGCATAGATTATATCGAATCCTGCGGTCCAGATCATTACCCCGAATCCTAAAAGTACGGTTGTAATTGCCCAATGACCGGTTATCCCTATCCAGGCACCCATCGGGGCAAGACTCAAAGCAATACCCAAAACAAAATGACAGGCCCAGGTAAATCGTTTGGTATAAGGATATAAGACCAAAACAATAATAGCTACCGGCATAAGTTTCAAAGCCAGGAAGTTAAGCTGATAAGCAGCATAACCAAGCAACAAAAAAGAACATATAATAAGAACGCAGACCTCAAATACTTTTAATTGCCCTGCAGGTAGAGCCCTGTCTGCTGTCCGGAGATTGCGGGCGTCAATCTGCCTGTCAATCAGCCTGTTAAGCGACATGGCAGCAGTTCTGGCCCCAAACATGGCTAAAGTGATCCAAAGTAACTGAGTTAAAGTCGGGAACCCTCCCGGGTACAGAGAACGCGCCGCTAAAAATCCCCCCAGATAGGCAAAAGGCAAGACTAGAATCGTATGTTCGAATTTAATCATTTCCAAAACAATTACCAGTTTATTTTTCATACTGCTTAACCCCCACCTTCTTATGGAAATTACTATATACCTTACCAATACATTCATTTTATATTCGTATTTATACATATATACCCGCAGTAAAATGCAATCCCCCTTAAAATGCAATAGGCTTTGCGACATACATGGTCACAAAGCCTATCTAGCCGGCGCACTTCTTAGTCCGGAATAAAATAAATATCCCTCCTAAAGATTTACTGCTTCCTTGGGAACTTCAACAATTCCCCGTTTCACTTCTTTTGCCTTCATATGACCCGCTTGAAAACTTTCGCTCACATAATTACAGGCATCCCAGGGATTGACACGATCCCCACATGTGAAGACGTCAACAGCAGCATAACCAAGTTCAGGCCAAGTGTGGATAGCCAAATGAGATTCGGATATAACTACTACCCCACTGATTCCTTGGGGACTGAACTTATGGAATACCACCTCGCGTACTTCGGCACCTGATTCCAGGGCCGCGTTGACCATAATAGTTTCGATCTTTTCCCGATTATTAAGGATATCGAAACTACAATCATAAATTTCAGCCAACACATGACGTCCCAGACAATTTTTCACTTGTCATCTTTGCCCCCTTATGTTACAAAATAGGAAGGAATCCGAGCCGGACAAGATCCGGTGGCTCAAATTCCAAACTAAATTTTAACACAATAACAGTGGTTGTCAACTAAAAAAGTATTTTATATTTTTTAGTTTATGCTTTCAGGTCCAGTTTGGTTTCTGAATTTTATTTAAAAAGTCTCTCATAAATTATTTAATAACATGAGAATACATACCCGAACTATTAGGAGTCATTGCATACTCCCTTGATAATATCCCGCAGTACTTTATGAATATCCTGATCCCCGTTAACTTCTATCAACAGGCCTTGGGAACGGTAATAGTCAATCAAGGGCTTGGTTTGTTCATGATAGACTATTATGCGGCTGCGGGCTATTTCTATAGTATCATCACTACGCTGATAAATTTTGCCGCCGCAAAGATTACAAATATCCTCTTGTTTGGGAGGATAGTATGTCAGATGATAGGTTTCACCACATTGGGAACAAACCCGTCTGTTGGTTATCCTCTCGAGGAGTATTTCATCATCAACCTCGATATTAATAACCCCGTC
Organism: Desulfitobacteriaceae bacterium; assembly: GCA_028704155.1. Taxonomy (GTDB): domain Bacteria; phylum Bacillota; class Desulfitobacteriia; order Desulfitobacteriales; family Desulfitobacteriaceae; genus UBA2264. Next base: position 1,846 of record JAQVLN010000047.1, on the reverse strand, counting down.
AAGCTTACCAGGCATGCTTTGCAGGATCTTGTCCAATGCATATGCCTGGGCAACATTCCGCGGAAAACCGTCAAGCAAAAATCCCTTGCTGCAATCAGGCTGATTCAGCCTCTCCAGGACAATCTCAATTGTCAGCTCATCCGGAACCAAACCACCGCTGGTTTGATGTTCCTTGGCCTTTTTTCCTAGGATTGTGCCTGTTTTGAAGGCTTCCCTGAACATATCCCCGGTAGAGATATGCGGAATTTGGAAGTATTGGGAAAAAAGATCAGCTTGTGTGCTTTTCCCTGACCCTGGAGGCCCGATAATTATTACCCTCATTGCTCTTATCACACTCCTCTTTCTATTTCAGCAGCTGCAATTCAGGAGTTGTGTACTTCGAAAAATTATTCAGATATTGCTAATTATAAGATACTGAATACATATTGACAATTAAAAACATAACCATAAACTATGGTAAAATAATCAGGGTATATCCTTCTCTTTATCTCTCAAACGGTTCAATTTCCCACAGGACTATTGATTAAACTGACTGTGTATCCGGATATAGTTCAGTATATCTGTCCTGGACACAATACCAGTCAAGTTTCCCCGGTCCATTACCAGGACTCTTCCAATCTCATTACTGAAAAGCTTCTTCATAGCTTCGGAAACAGACTCATATGGAGCAACAACCAGATTATCATTCAGTGAATCAGTTACACTCCCAACTGTAGTTTGGTCCCATGATTCCTTGTTGAGTTCTTTTATACTTTCCCGGTTAACGACTCCAATAACCTCCCCATCCCTTGTAACCGGAAAACTGGCAAATCTGTATTTGTAAAAATAACTGTCAACAAGTTCCCGTACCGATATGTAATAATTGACTGTCATGACTTTATCGGTCATAAATTCACTGACATGGATCTTGTTAAATATATCTGTCATAACCATATTCTGATAGCTGGACTGGGAGGCCTGGATGATAAACCAACCAATAAAGATAAACCAGATCCCGCTGATAAAAATCCCGCTCAGTACCCCGAAAATACCGATAAAAATCAAAAAATAACCGAATATACTTCCCATTGAAGAGGCAATCCTGGTGGCATTCTGCAAATTACCTGACAGATACCAGATAATTGCTCTTAAAACCCTGCCTCCGTCCAGAGGAAATGCCGGAACCAGATTAAATATAGCCAGAACCAGATTAACACTGGCAACATAAGTCAGGAGCACAATAATAACCTCGGAAGAGCCCAGGGCTGCTGATATGTTAGCCAGTAATATAAACAAAATATACAGCAGTATACTGGTTGCAGGACCGGCTACTGCAATTTTTAATTCTTTAACGGGTTCGTCAGGTTCTTTCTCCATTTGGGCTATACCCCCGAAAATAAATAAAGATATCTTCCTGACATCAATACCCAGGCTTATTGAGACAAGAGAATGAGAGAGCTCGTGAAGCAGTACCGAAATAAAAAGCAGCAAGGCAATGATACCCGATAGTATCCATTTTAATACCGGGTCCCAATCAGGATAATTCTGGGGAAAATAGCCGGTAGCAAGCGAAAAGATAACAAGTGCAAAGACAATAAACCAACTTAAATTAATCTCCAGTTGTATGCCTTTAATTCTTCCGATAGAAAATGAACTTTTCATAGATTGCCCCCTTCCTGTCCGGTTACAATTATTAATCTGTTAATATCAAATGATCAGCGAATTTTTCCATAGAAGCTTCCCTTTTCCCCTGGTTCTATTTTCTTACTTTTTTATTATGTCAATAATGGCAGGAATTACTCAACTCTCATTAAACGGCTTCCAATCTATAAAATAAGAAAGGGCATCACGACCGCCCTCTTTAAAC
>JAQVLN010000145.1 GCA_028704155.1 Desulfitobacteriaceae bacterium | reverse complement strand
GGGATAAGCCTCCTCAAACGCCTTGCGGTCCTTCTGATTAGGGTTTACGGCAGCCCTCAGGTCATTGCGCTTGATGAAACGCTGGACGCTGGAGAGGGAAACCCCGGACTGGTTGATGAAGCCATCCTCGATGAGCTTGTTATAAATGAGGGTCGCGTTGATCCTGGGGAACTTTTCCCTGAGCTGATAGATCTGATCAATGGTCCGGTTGTCCAAGGAACGTGGTGTCCCAGCATCACTGCGCTGTCTTGGCATAAGTGTTTTTAACAACGATAAACTACCGGCTAAAGCGGCAAATTTCTCACAAAGAATTGCCGGAAGTATTTCCAGTTGATAAAATAAAAAAGTGCTTCCCCTGATTCCTGGCAGAATCAAATCAAAGGGGAAACACTCTTTACATAATAAGCAACTTGAGAGTATATAATTTCGGCTGCGATGTCAAGACCTATAAGGAAAAAATATACACGATGCAAATAGAAATCTACTGCAACACCTGCGGTTCGCAGATGGTTTACCATGCCTGTTATAAAGTGCAATATAAATCCAATACCCTGCAAACTGAAATTGTCGTACTCCGATACAAATGCAGGAACTGTAACGTGACACACGCAATAAAGCCGGAATTCCTAGCATCCCGTCATCAATATGACACCTTCGAACGTCAAGCTTTCGTACTTCAATATACCTACCCATCTAAAGCAGAGTGTAGCTTACGGAAGCTTCAAAATAAGCTTTTTCCCCAGGTCCCGGTATCCCATACCGTTATGTATTACTGGGTACGTGTAGTGGAGGTCAAGAAGCAGAAGGTGGAACCCCTTCTCCTAGCGGATCTGCAACAGATGGTTCCCCCCAAAGATCTTGTAGACGATCTCGCCAAAGAGGCTCAAACGGTGCCATCTAACGTCAGAGATAAAGAATATTCACGAAAAACAGTAACCCTGTTGCAATGGACAAAACTTTATACCCGTGCATTGAATGCCTGGGTAGCTTCCCCGGCAGCTGATATTGCCACTTGGCCCTACCGCTATCTCAACAGAATTTTAGATCTGTTGAAATCCCACATCTTTCTATAAATTTCTCACGGCTAAAGCCGTCAATATCTCCCATAGTTTTAGACCACAGCCACTTTATCGCCGGAGTAGAATGTTTTTATTCTAAAATCCAGCGACAAGGAGGAAAAAATATGAATAAAGATCAAGACTTGGAACGTGCCTTGTTCCGGTACGGGCTAATCCACCCTTTACTGGACGACAGCCTATCCCCTGGGGAAAAATCCGCCCTCAGGAAGCAAATACTTTCCAAAACATACGATATTCCCCATAGCAACCGGACCACTATAAGTGAAAGAACCCTGCGGCAATATCTCCAGTGGTACCGGGAAGGTGGATTCTCTGCGCTAATGCAATGCAAACGCAAAGACCGGGGAGAGGTGCGAGCCATTTCTGAAGAAGTATTAAAAAAAGCCTTTACCTTAAAAGAAGAGCTACCTACGCGCAGTATTCGTGAAATAATTGAAATGCTTGAACTATCGGGAGAAGTTATACCCGGCAGCGTAAAGCACTCAACTCTATCCAGATTGGTATCCCGTCACACTGGCCAACTGCGGATTCCATCCGGGGGCAAAACTTTCCGCCGTTTTCAGAAGGATAACGTTAATGACACCTGGCAGTCAGACGTAAAACACTGCATCTATTTGCCGGACCCTCAAAAACCCAAAGAATACGTCAAGACCTATCTAATTGCATTTTTAGACGATAAAAGCAGGCGGGTTTGCGGCAAAATCTACTGGGCGGAAAACGGCTCTAACGTGGAAGACTGCTTCCGCAAAGCCCTGATCCAGATGGGAGTGCCCCGTTGCTTTTACACCGATAATGCGAAAATTTACAAAACTAAACGATTACAAACCATCTGTGCAGAACTGGGCAGCCAGCTAAAATACTGTCAACCGTACTCGCCTCAGTCAAAGGGCAAATTGGAAAAGTTTAACGCTTATGTCGACCGGTCATTTGAACCGGAAGCTCGACGACTAGGGATTCAAACACTGGAAGAGTTGAACCAGTACTTTGAAGTATGGCTTGCGGAAAATTATAACCATAAGGTGCATGCCGAAATCAGGCGAACACCCTTGGAAGCTCACCAGAGTGAACAAGCCAATTTAAGATATGTAACACCGGAAGAATTAAGGAAAATATTTATCCAGCGGCAGGTCCGCAAAGCCGACAATGCAGCCACGGTATCTTTAAACGGCAATCTTTATAAAATTGAAGGTTTTTTGGCCCGTAAAAAAGTAGAACTGCGGTATGACGCCAAGGATCTATCCTGCGTAGAAGTCTATTATAATGGACAGCAATACAACAATGCCGAGCCCCTTGTCATCCGGGCTAATGTGTGGGACGGGGAAAAGGAAGCGGTCACAGTGGTGCCCAAGCAGGATGAAACCGCCGGTGAAAAGACGTTGCAGACCAGTTTCCTAAAACTATTGCAAGAGAAACATGAGCAAAGGCTTAAAGACAAAGCCCACCGTATCCATTATGCCAAGCTCTATCAAAAGGAGGATGATCCCCATGTATGAAAGCTATTTTAGTTTTTCCAAAACTCCTTTTGCCCGGGATATTGATGTAAGACAATTATATTTGCATGCAGATTTCCAGGAACTAAAGGGACGCCTGCAGTATGCTATCGAGAACCGGCTCTTTGCAGCTGTAACCGGGGAAGTGGGCAGTGGCAAAACCACTGCTATTAGGGCCGTAGTAGAAGAAATTAACCCTGTCTCCCATAAAATCATTTATATTTCCCAGTCCGATATGTCGCCTAAAGCCTTTTACAATGAAATCCTAGAACAAATCGATATGACACCCTCATATTTTAAACCCGATTCCAAGCGTAAAGTAAATAAGGCTATGCTGGAGTTGTACCAACATGGAAAAACCCCAATTGTTATCGTGGATGAAGCTCATCTACTTTCTGAAAAAATGTTGGAGGAAGTTCGTTTTCTTGTTAACTTTAACCTTGATTCGTTATCACCTTTAAGCCTTATCCTGGTGGGTCAACCGGAACTTTCAGAAAAGCTAACCAACTACAGTATGCGGGCAATTTCTCAACGTATCACCATCCGATATACGCTAAAGGAACTGGATTTACAGGGAGTAGAAGATTATATTAGAACTCACATCAAGGCAGCCGGGGGAAGTAGTGAGCTTTTTACCGGTGAGGCTGTCAAGGAAATCCATACCTACAGTACCGGAATCCCCCGGAAGATTAACCTGCTCTGCGATAAATGCCTGCTAAACTGCTATTTAAACAAAACCAGAATCGTGGATGATATTGTGGTCAAGAGGGTCATTAAAAATGAACTGGAACACTGAAGGGGGATTTTTAAATATGATATTTGCCTGCGAGGCCCGGTTTGGCCGGAGAACCGAACGATGGAATGGAACCATTGTGGGTTGTAAAAAATATGGGAGCCATTACGAAATTAGAATTAACAGTCGTTCCAGTATTACTGTAGTCTTCGGAAAAACCACCCTGGGTGGATTTGCTTGTATGCCTGACTTTGGTGCTGGTTGCCGTTTGGCAGATTTGAAAGATCAGTTCTGGAATACTGAGCAATTAACTAAAGTATTGGGCAAAGTGGATGGTATTACAGTAAGCACGGCGTTATATATTCTGGCCGATCAAATTCAAATTTAGTTTTCGCTGTTGCTGGATTATTATTATGATGTGTTTTTAGTAGTAGCTGTGGGCAGTGTGGGTAATGTGAAACGTTATCCAAGCCCTGTGGTCAACCTGGAAGGTTGTCTACAGGGTAGCACTGTTCATTAGCCTGTTTATGATTATGTTTAGTGATACGCAAAGAAAAAGGTGGCTTTGTCGCCTTTCTTTTATCCTAAGCTAATGTGTAAATTTCGTAGTATGGCCGTTTGTAACTGGAAATTGGCCCGGCTGTTTATTTTGAGAAATTCCCGGCAGTTTATCGTGAGAAACAACAGGTTGACATTAGGACGATTGATTTTGCTCTGGATACCAAAGCGAAGGTTACAAATATGGTAAAGGGAAAAAACAAGCAGGATCAGGATAAAGAAAGACGGGATTCATCTGTACCTCCGCCACTTAAGGTTAATTCTAATGA
>JAQVLN010000046.1 GCA_028704155.1 Desulfitobacteriaceae bacterium | reverse complement strand
AAAAAACTGAATTTTACTGTAAAAAGTTGGAGTCTTTCTCCAGCTCAAGTTATTTTAGCAATTTTCCAAAAAACGTCTATTACGAGAATTGTCTTATGATGCTTTGATTTAAACATTTAGGGAGCCACTTTGATTATCCTTTTTTATTTCTTTTTTCGAAAATATTTTATTTAGCACAAAGGCTAGCGTAAACAAAAGAAGGACCTGAGGTTCTGTTATAATAAACCTTACCAACAAATTGGTTGATAAAATTTCAGGTGTTACTTTAAAAGCAGACATCAATAAAGACATGCAAATAAATTCACATACTGCCAACGCTAAAAAACTTAATAAAGTAGCGATTATTGATAAACTTATATTACCTTTACTAACCCAAATCAATGCAATAAATAATAAAATAATTAACACTGTAGTATGGATCCCAAAAGGAATGGCAAATGACCTTACAACGAAGGCGGTAACAGCCAGGATAATTCCAAACGGAACTATTTTTTTAACTTCCATGGGTATTCTGGCAATTACAAAAGCTAGAGTTACAACTGCGATTTGTTCAGGTATTCCTTGCACTAACAAGGAAATCAACGGTATATTAATTGATCTCACAACCTCTCACATTGTAATTATCGTTAATAAATATAATACCATATTCTATAAGGAGTTTTTTCTTCGGTTTCTATTATTGCACATACGAATTAATTTCATAAAATGTGCAGCAATTCGTTTGTGTGGTTTCTTAGAAACTGGATTTAAAATAAAAAATTCCATCTTCGGACTTTACCTGAACAATTCCCGCTTCTTGCAGAATATCCAAATGTCCCCAGACCTCCGAGACTCCCAGCAAACTGTTGAGAGCATCCAGATTCTGATATATTTCCAAGGACAATTGATAAGGTGTCAACAACTTGTCCGAAAGGATTTTAACAATTTTCTGTAGTCTCAATTGGTGATGCACTCTGATTTCTGCAATCCGTTTAACACAATCAGAAATTATCCGGCCATGTCCGGTTAGTACTCTATTTATCGGAAGTTTCTCCAAAAGATTAAGACTATTCATATATTGTTTTAAACTTTTAAGACGGCCATCCTCTGAAGTATTATCAAGTTCCAGGACTGGGTTAGGAGTAATGTGTGCCAACAGAGTATCCCCTGCCAAAAGAATTCCTTGTTCCCTATAGAATAGGCAGAGGTGTCCGGGAGAATGTCCAGGTGTATGAATTACCTCTAGGAGCCTGTTTCATAACACCAGAAATCAATTTTGCACGTCTTAAAAGCCACAATATATAGTGTTATAAATATGCCATTTGTACTAAATACGGACATCAACTTTCAGTGAAACTACTTTTGCAACAGGCTCCTAGATCGAAGCCATCAAAAGGTAACAATTCACCTCCGATCAATGGAATATAATCTTCCGGAGATTTTACCAGAGATTCTCCCATTTGAACCGTATTAATTATTTCATTAAAGATTTCCCGGGGTATTCCTCCGGCTAAACAAACAGCTGCTTTTCGTCTGACAAGGTTGACCCAACCTTTCATATTCGACACTTCCATAGGGTGTATATATACGTCGGCCCCATAAACTGCGGAGATCCTGCCGGCCAGACCGGAGTGGTCATAATGACTATGTGTTATAAAAATGCGTTTAATATCCTTTAAACTATATCCGAGATCGCTAAGGCCTTTGTTAAGAACGCTCTCTGCTTCGGGAGTCTGCACACCGGTATCGATCAAAGTTAAAGGCTCCGCTTCCAAAAGATATACATTCACAGTACCTACAGAAAAAGGGGTCGGTAGTTCCAAGCTTGATACTTTAAAGGTATTGTTCACAGTTTTTAAACCTCCAGGAATTAAATATTATTGATCACCTTTCAGTATATTATCACATTATTAAACACAACTCCTACTATTATTGAGTAATTATAGCTATTCACGACCAATTTATGTTATTATCAAGTTAACTTTTATTCGAGAGATTTTAGGAGGATTCAGCATTGGAGACCATAGCCTTCGCGGGACCTAGTGGTTCCGGAAAAAGCCACCGGGCCTTGGCCCTCGCCAGTGATATTAAAGCAGACTTAATAATCGATGACGGACTTGTAGTCCAAAGTGGCCGAATTATCGAAGGTATTTCCGCCAAAAATCAAGCTACCAAGGTTGGGGCAATCAAGACTGCTCTGTTTACAGACCAGCAGCACAAACAGAGCGTAATAGATACAATAACCGCCTTGCACCCGGAGCGGATTTTAATTTTAGGCACTTCTGCGGCGATGGTAGAGAAGATTACAGGGCGTTTAGCTTTACCAAAGCCAATCAAGATCATTAACATAGAAGATTTATCTTCCGCCGAAGAAATCAAAATCGCTAAATATTTCCGTAATCATTTAGGAAAACATGTTGTTCCCGCTCCTTCGGTTGAAGTAGAGAAAAACTTGCCTAATACCCTTGTTGAGAAACTTCAGGTAATTTTACACGGCCCAAATTCCGCCAAACAAAAAATTTACGAACAAACTGTTGTCCGGCCAACTTTTTCATATCTAGGGAAAATCACCATTTCAGATAAAGCACTTTACGATATGATAAAATGGGTCCTGACTAATTTCCCCGGTGTAAAGGGTCCAGGAAAAATTCAGGTTTATTCCGAACAAGGCAATACTATTCTCTTTATTCAATATGCTGCTTTCTACGGCCAAAATCTTCCCATCCTGTCCCGGAAAATCCAGGTCAAGGTTAAAGAGGTCATTGAAAATCACACCGGTTTTAACGTACTGGCTATCGATGTTTTAGTGACAGGGATAGCAAAAAAGAAAAAAGAACAGGGACAAAGAATCCAGGATTAAAGTAAAGTAAAGTAAAGTAAAGTAAAGTAAAACAGCAACAAAATTAAGCCGCCCGTAAGTCCGGAATTTCCCGGTCCCACGGGCGGCTTTACTGTTTAATGTCTATCTGACCTGATTCAGGATTCTTTAGATCCTGCTGTATATCTTATTATTCAGCCAGATTTTTGTAAACCTGATATCTCCGTTTGGCATCTTCTTCTGCTTTCACATAGAGTTCCTCAGCATGTCCAGGGAAGAGAGCCTTGAGGGAATTGTAACGTACTTCACCCATGATAAAGTCTCTGAAGGAACCTGTAGGCAGTTTAGAATCGAGGCTGAATGGATTCTTGCCTTCTTCTTCCAGTTGTGGGTTGTAACGATAGAGGTGCCAATATCCAGCTTCAACTGCCCTCTTAGCTTCGAGCAAACTGTTTTCCATACCGGCCTTAAGTCCTTGGTTAATACATGGAGCATAAGCGATGATAAGGGAAGGTCCGGGATAAGCTTCAGCTTCTCTGATAGCCTTGAGAGCTTGATTCATGTCGGCTCCCATGCTGATTTGAGCCACATAGACATAGCCATAGCTCATAGCCATCATGCCGAGATCTTTCTTGCGTATCTTCTTACCGGCTGCCTGGAATTTGGCAATAGCGCCGGTCGGAGTGGATTTGGAAGCCTGTCCGCCTGTATTGGAGTAAACTTCGGTATCGAGAACAAGAATGTTGACATCTTCGCCGGAAGCCAGAACATGGTCCAAACCACCGTAACCGATATCATAAGCCCAGCCGTCACCGCCATTGGCCCATTGAGACTTCTTGATCAGGAAATCTTTCTTGACCAGGATTTCTTTGACTAACTCGTTGCCGGACTTGTCCGCAGCGATTGCAGCCAGAACCTTGGCACTGGCAGCTTTCGAACCTTCGCCATCATACATGTTGGCAAGCCATTCTTTACAAGCAGCTTTCATATCATCACTGACCGAAGCTTCTTGAATTTGATTCATAAGTTGAGCAATCTTTTCTCTAATTTGTTTAACACCCAGATACATTCCATAGCCAAACTCAGCGCTGTCTTCGAAGAGGGAGTTAGCCCAGGTCGGACCTTTGCCTTCGGCGTTTGTGCAGAAAGGAACTGAACCATATGCAGCACTGTAAATGGAGGAACAACCCGTTGCATTGGACATCATCAGGCGATCGCCGAATAACTGAGAAACAAGTTTGAGGTAAGGAGTTTCGCCGCAACCCGGGCAGGCACCATTGAATTCAAATAATGGTTGCAGGAATTGAGAATTCTTAACATTATTCGGTTCAACCAGGTTAGATTTATAAGTTATAGTAGTAGCATAATCCCAGTTGGCAGCTTGCACTTCTTTTTGGGTTGCTGCTGGTTTCATAACCAGAGCCTTTTCCTTGGCCGGGCAGATAGTTACGCAGTTAGTGCAGCCTGTGCAATCCAGCGGAGTGACTTGAATACGATATTGCAGGCCTTCCAATCCCTTGCCAATAGCTTTTTTGCTGACAAACTCGGCAGGAGCATTATTGACTTCTTTCTCATCAAGTAAGAAAGGTCTGATAGCGGCATGCGGGCATACCATTGAACATTGGTTACATTGGATACAATTATCAATTTGCCATTCCGGAACATTTACAGCAGTACCACGTTTTTCATAAGCAGCAGTTCCCAGCGGATGAGATCCGTCCTCGATGCCGTTGAAGGCACTGACTTTGAGGGAGTCGCCGTCCATTTTACTGATAGGCCGGAGAATATCTTTAATGAAGTAAGGCTCATCAGCTTCAGTTGCAACATCGGCGGCATTTGCCCAGGCAGCCGGTACTTCAATTTTCTTGAGAGCACCAACACCGGTATCAATAGCCTTGTGGTTCATTTCAACGATAGCCGGGCCTTTTTTACCATAAGCCTTAACAACAGAGTCCTTCAATAAACCAATAGCTTCGTCAATAGGGATAATTTTAGCCAGTACAAAGAAGGCAGCTTGACAGATCATATTGATTCTGCCACCCAAACCAACCTCTTGGGCAATCTTCACAGCATCGATGGTGTAGAAGTTGATATTATTTTTAGCCAGATCACGCTTCATTTTGCCAGGAAGTTTTTCTTCCAATTCTTCAGGAGTCCATTGGCAGTTCAGAACGAAGGTTCCGCCTTTCTTTAAGCCGGCAGTCAGGTCAATATTACCAACATAAGCTGGAGCATGGCAAGCAATATAATCAGCAGTTACTACATAGTAAGGGGATTTGATAAGTTTCTTACCGAAACGAAGGTGAGAGATTGTTACGCCGCCAGATTTTTTACTGTCATATTGGAAATAAGCCTGAGCATACATATCGGTATTTTCACCGATAATTTTGATTGCTTCTGTATTAGCACCAACAGTTCCGTCAGCACCGATTCCGAAAAATTTGCAGTTAATAGTTCCCTCAGGTGAGGTTTCAATTAACTCGCCTTCAGGCAGGGAGGTATTGGTAACATCATCGACAATTCCGATGGTGAAGTTGTTCTTCGGAGTAGCTTGCTTCAGGTTGTCATAGACAGCCTTGATTTGAACAGGAGTAACATCCTTGGAACCTAACCCGTATCTTCCGCCAACGACAAGTGGGTTCATATCGGCATCATAGAAAACTTTGCAAACATCCTGATAGAGAGGCTCACCCAGGGCACCTGGTTCTTTAACTCTATCCAGAACAGCAATTTTCTTGACTGTCTTAGGAATTGCATTCAGGAAATGTTTAGCTGAGAATGGACGATACAGGCGAACTTTGACCAAGCCAACTTTTTCACCTTGAGCAGCCAGATAGTCAATAGTTTCTTCGATAGTATCATTAACTGATCCCATTGCAATAACGATATTCTCAGCATCAGTTGCTCCGTAATAGTCAAAAAGATTATATGCTCTGCCGGTGATTCCTTCCATCTTCTTCATATAATCTTCAACAATATCAGGGATAGCAAGATAGAATTTATTGCAGGCTTCGCGCATTGTGAAGAAGATATCGCCATTTTGGTTGGTTCCTCTGACAACCGGACGCTCCGGATTCATGGAACGATCACGGAAATCCTGGATTGCTTGCCAATCAACGATTTTTGCTACATCATCATAGTCAATAAGTTCAATTTTTTGAATTTCATGAGAGGTCCTAAAACCATCAAAGAAATGGAGGAAAGGAACTCTGCCTTTGATTGCACAAAGATGAGCAACCATTCCCAGATCCAGAGCTTCCTGTACGCTGGAAGATGCCAGAAGTGCATAACCGGTTGAACGGACTGACATTACGTCACTATGATCTCCGAAAATGTTCAGAGCGTGGGTTGCTAAGGAACGAGCTGAAACATGCAGTACGCTTGGCAGGAATTGTCCGGCCATTTTGTACATGTTAGGAATCATAAGGAGTAAGCCTTGGGATGCAGTATAAGTTGTAGTCAGGGCACCGGCTTGAAGGGAACCATGCACAGAACCGGCTGCTCCGGCTTCAGATTGTAACTGGGAAACCTTAACAGTTTGTCCAAATAAGTTTGTTTTACCATTAGCTGACCATTCATCTACGAACTCAGCCATTGGTGATGATGGAGTAATTGGGAAAATACACGCAACCTCGGTAAAAGCATAAGACGCGTAGGCGGCGGCTTCACAGCCGTCCATAGTCATAGTTTTAGTTTTTGCCATGTTAGAAATTTCTCCTTTCTATAATAAAACGATTAACTTTTCTGTTTTTTGCGTTCAAGCAACATTTCCATGAATGCATCAACACGGTTCTTGACAGGGCCATCGGCATAATCACGCGGATCTACCATATCGCCTTCCAGTAAAAGTGTTGGAATTCCGTATTGTTCCTGCATAATTTTCGCTTGATATGGTAAGAATCCAGTTGCAATCTTACATCCATACAGAGCATAACTGATAATTCCATCTACCTTATAATCAATTGCTTTTTTGGCAATCAAGGAATGAACCGTTTCACGAACTGAAGTCATGAACCAGCAACCATAGAGGTATTTACGGGCCAAGCTCTCATAAGGTTTATCCGGATCCATCCTGCCACGACTGTAATGGAAATAGTAAGTGTAGGACTCAATGACACTAACAGCGTTAAATTTATGCAGATAATTAAAAAATCCAAGCGTATACCAGGGGGGAATATTGTCGAACAAAAGACGCAGTTTTTCTTCTTTTCCCTGAAGCACCCCTTTGCCTGCATCCACACGGGCTTTGACTTCGTCCCGTAAAGCGCGGGCAAAATCAACAGCCTGTTGGGTGCCCGCCCATTGCACCAGAGGCATTAAGCAGGACAAAGCATCTTCAGAACCCATCGGAGACGGTACAGCTTTTCTGAGGTTTTGCATCTCTTCAAACAGTGCTGAAGCTTCACCGGATAACCTGACAACTTCTCTGAGCCTATCTTTATCCAGCTCCCTCCCTGTAATTCTGCCAATGAATTCGAGTGCTCCCTTGATTTGCTTAACAGTATAATCAAGATAGTGTGCTTCCAGTTCATCAAGTGTCATACGGGGTGCAATATAGGGAACATCAATCAAGTAACAAGGTACCTTATAACCTAAAATTCGTTCAGTTTCCCTCCACCACTTCAGGTGAAAATAACAGGAACCGCTGTCGGCAATCAGGAAATCAGGAATCGGTAAGCCTCCGCCAGGATATGTTACATCTTCCTTGTCTTTTCCTTCCAGCAGATAGCCGGTATGATTGCGAAAATAACCACAAAGTTCTCTTGCGTATCCAGCGCCTTCGGCAATCTCCAGTAAAGGAGGGGTCATTTGTTTAGCTGCACAGGCTGCATTAAAGTTTTCCGGGAAGAGCGGGAGTACATTATCATAGACCCAGCATAAATCTACCAGACCCGCACCTGTCACATAGCATAACTTTTTGCTATGATCCTGGACAACCTTGTTGGCTTCTGCGTAATATTCCTTGACCATCGGGTAAACCAGTTTGGTTGCTTCTATTGACTTTTTAGATTTATCTGTCTTAACCTGTGACACTTGAATTCCCTCCAATCATCTCCAGAAAGCTTTCGATTCTGGTTCTGGCCTGGGCATCCCCGATAGTTCTTTCAACTTCAAATGACAGTACCGGTATTCCCATATCCTGAAGTGTTTTGATCATAAACGGACGGTCCATAGCATGAGAGTCACACCATTTGTGCACAGCAAAAATCACACCATTGACCTGATATTTGTCGATAAGTTTCTTGATGTGTTCCAGTCTGTCTTCGGCTACTTTTTCGGAACACATGCATGAACAGGGAACTTTCTCCAGTTTTTGATTGACCATTGCCAGGATCAGGTTATCAACTGTCGGATTTTCGGGCATTTTGATATCATCCCAGAAATAACGACTTCCCATGCAAAGATCATCGGATACTACCATGCCACCCAGATCTTCGATCAGTTGGAATATTTCAGTGTCAAGGAACAGAGTACCGGAAAGATGAATCCGCAGGCCTTTTACTGGCGGAAGCTGTCTTTTAGCTGCTTCCGCCAGTAATTCCTTAAGCTTGACATTAGCTTCGTCCTTCGGAACCTCAACAATCCAGTTCAGAATTTTGGCTACTTCAGTGCCAGTAAATCCTGGCCGTTCAGCATTGCCCCTGGCATCATAAACCTGGCGCAACAAACCACGGGTTTCATTGTAAACGTCAATAGCCTTCTGTATTTCAGCAGCGGTTATCTTACGGCCAAGGTATTCTTCCAGTGAGCGCTTGACAACCTTAAATTCTTCTACCAGGAATTTAGTAGCAATTTCTTTCTTGTCACCTTTACTATCATGAGGCAACGTAATAAATTGATAAAAGGACGGATTGGCAGTATCAGCTATAATCTGGAAGATGTCACAACCACCTTCACAAGAATAAGCACCAATCATTCCATCAAGTTGTGTTAAACCTTTTTGTAGTCCCATTTCCAAAATGGTGCGGGCGTAATAGCACATAAACACGGTATGATATTGATTAGCTTCTACTATAGGAATACTGTCTCCTAAAAACTTGACAGGCAATATATCCCCGGCAAATAATAGTTCTTCAGGCATATGATTACACATGTAGCCAAATACCTTTTTGCCTTCACTCTTCCACTGTTTAACGGCATTAGATTGATCAGGCCAACGGTCATAAGATTTTGATAACTGTGATATTGCTTCTAACACAGTAAACATCCTCCCTATTTTTGATACCATATTTAATTAATTTATGATTCTGCTGCAGAAACCCTATTTTTACAGTGTTGGAGTTATATATAGTCAATCGCTATTAAAGCTGCCCCTAAAGCTCCTGTCAATTGAGGATGATCAGGAATACATAAGGGGAAACCTATCTTCTCTTCAAGAGCCTTTGCTACACCTATATTTCTGGCTACGCCGCCGGTTAAAACAACATTTCCTTCTTTTAGCTTTATTTGAGATACCATTTTTGTTCTTAAGAGAGCATATACACGTTCTGCCACTGCTTTATTCAGGCCGGCAATAATACTGTTAACAGGCGTACCTTCCGCTATCCGGGAGACTACTTCACTCTCTGCGAATACTGTACAGGTACTGCTAATAATCGCCGGTTCCTTTGCCTCCAGGGATAAAGGCCCCAAGTCATTAAGGCCAACGTTTAATACACCTGCCATAACAGCCAGGAACCGTCCTGTGCCTGCAGCGCATTTATCATTCATGGCGAAATCCTGGACTTCTCCATGTAGCCCCAGCCGAATAACCTTGCTGTCCTGGCCTCCTATATCAATTATATAGGAGACTTCCGGAAATAAATGTCTTACCCCTCTGGCATGGCAGGTAATTTCGGTTACCTGCTTATCCTTAAAAGGAACACCAACTCTTCCGTAGCCTGTAGCAACCACATAATTAATCTGATCCTGAGTCAGTTTTGCTTTTTCCAATGCTATATCCAGAACTTTCTGGGCTACTCCGCTTCCGGTTCCGGTTAAAATTACGGCATGGGAAAGTACGTCACCCGCTGAGGATAATATTACTGCTTTACTGGTCATAGATCCGATATCAATACCCGCTACGTACATCCCTATTTCCCCCTAAACTTCCGAAGTTTCCGGAAGTTAACCATATATTTGAAATGGACTTTTTAAAATGGACTGAATTTGTGAAATCCAGTCCATAGATCCCTATATTACTTATACTCGTAGAAGCCTTTGCCAACTTTTTTACCAAGCCAACCTGCTTTAACATATTTACGTAACAGTGGGCAAGGACGATATTTGGAATCACCAAATCCGGCATAGAGTACTTCCATAATAGCCAGGCAAGTATCCAGTCCGATAAAGTCAGCTAATTGGATGGGACCCATTGGATGGTTCATACCTAATTTCATTACGTTGTCTACAGCTTCAGGAGTAGCTACGCCTTCATAAACAGTGTAAATTGCTTCATTTAACATAGGCATCAGAACACGGTTGGAGATAAAACCCGGGAAATCATTCACTTCAACAGGAATTTTCTCCAGTTTGATACTCATGTCTTCGATTACTTTATATACTTCATCAGAAGTGGCTAATCCACGAATAATTTCAACAAGCTTCATTACCGGGACCGGATTCATAAAGTGCATACCAATGAATTTTTCCGGGTTCTTGGTAAATGCCGCGATTTCAGTAATTGGAAGTGAAGATGTATTGGTAGCTAAAATACAATGTTCAGGAACAATCTTGTCTAGTGTTTGAAAAATTTGAGCTTTGATTTGCATGTTTTCTACTGCTGCTTCAATAACCAGATCTACATCTTTAGCATCTTCAAGATTTACTGAGGACTTAATACGGCCTAATATTGCATCCTTTTGCTCAGCTGTCATTTTACCTTTAGAAACATTACGCTCCAGATTGCCTTTGATTACGCCTAAGCCTTTATCAAGAAATTCCTGTTTAATATCATTCAGTATTACATCCAGACCTGCCTGAGCTGCTACCTGGGCAATTCCTCCGCCCATTTGACCTGCACCAACAACTAATACTTTTTTAATTTCCATCACAATTCCTCCAAAATCCCAAACTTTATAAGATCTTGATTATTCAACACTGATCATCATGGCATCACCTTGTGCAGCACCGCTGCAGATACAAGCAATACCTTTTCCGCCGCCGCGACGTCTTAATTCATAGATTAGTGTCATAACGATTCTTGCTCCACTGGCTCCGATAGGATGACCGAAAGCAATAGCACCGCCGTTAATATTAACTTTCTTGGGATCCCAACCGGTAATTTTTCCACTTACCAGAGAAACAGCCGCAAAAGCTTCATTAGCCTCAATCAGATCAATATCATCGAAGGTCATGTTGAGATTTTTCAAGAGTTTCATAGCTGATAAGCCGGGAACGGTAGGAATATACTTGGCATCTTGAGACACCATAGCATATCCTAAAATAGTTGCTAAAGGTTTAATTCCCAATTCTTTTGCCTTTGATTCAGACATCAAAACCAACGCACCGGCACCATCATTAAGCCCAGGTGCATTTCCGGCTGTGACAGAACCATCTTTAATAAAGATTGGAGGCAGTTTTGCCAAACCTTCGGCTGTAGTATCCGGGCGAGGTGCTTCGTCAGTGTCAATAATTTGGGGATCTCCTTTTTTCCGGGGAATTGTTACAGAAACTATTTCGTCTTTTAATCTTCCGGCCTTCATTGCATCAACAGCCAACATTTGACTGCGTAATGCCCAATCATCCTGTTCTTCTCTGCTAATACCATACTCCTTGGCTACTTCACTGCCGTGAATTGCCATGTGCCGATCATAGAAAGCACACCATAAGCCGTCATGAACACACAAGTCAACAAATTTAGTGTCATTCATACGTAGGCCTTTACGGGCCCCTGCATCAACATAGTAAGGCGCATTGCTCATGCTTTCCATACCGCCGGCAATCATAATATTATAATCACCACAACGGATAGCCTGGTCAGCCAAGGCTATTGTGATTATACCGGAGGAACAAACTTTATTAACTGTGATGGACGATACTTCCCAAGGAAGGCCGGCCTTACGGGTAGCTTGTCTGGACGGTACTTGTCCTTGACCACCTTGTAAAACATTACCGAATAATACATGATCCACAGACTCACCAGGAATCCCTGCACGATTTAGGGCTTCCTTAATTACTATTCCGCCCAGATCAGATGCATTAAGAGATTCCAAACATCCTAATAACTTTCCAAAGGGTGTACGTGTTGCACTAACAATTACTGTCTTTTCCAAAATAATTGCCCCCCATTCAATTATTAATACCTTCGATTTTTATAATATGCATTTTATAATACACACAAGCAGTACTTTAATAATCCCCGCTTCTCCGTTTTGACCGGCCATTTTTAATTATTTCGCAGATCACATAGTTCAGAGTAGATAGTACCTTCGTCTTTATAGATGCCGGCAACTAATGCAAATCGCCTATGGTGTTCAGCCGTTACATCCTGCACTACTTTGACCGGAGATCCAACGGCCAGTTTTCCCGGTGGGATTACTTTATCCTCAGTTACAATTGAGCCAGCTCCAATTAAACAACCTTCGCCGATTACCGCTCTGTTCAAAACCAAGGATCCCATACCTATGAGTGAACTGTTTCCGATAGTACAAGCATGAATTACCGTATTATGACCGATTATAACATTATCCCCTATATTTACGGCCGTAGGACTGGGAAACCGTGCCCCATGAATAACAGTACCATCCTGGATGTTTGTACATTTCCCTATAATGATTTTTGCTACATCCCCTCTGATAACACAGTTAAACCAGATACTGCTGTCATCGCCGATTTCTACATCACCAATTATATAACTGCCCGGTGCCAGAAAAACATTTTTACCGATCTTAGGGGTCTTGCCGTTATAAGTCAGTAACACGGTTGTACCACCTTTCTATATATACTTATACAGAGGTCATATTATAACCGACAGAAGTTATATTATAACCGACGATAACAGTCGTTCTGAGCCGCGTTAAACAGCTACTGTTAGACCATTATCCGTTTGCGCATTTCTCAAAAACGACTGTTATCGGTTCTGTTGTTCTATAATTTCTTAGAAAGGATTATTTCCGTGTTTCTTCGGTACGCTGGGTTCCACTTTGTTCTCAAGAGCTTTAAGGGCTTTTACGATGCGAGTCCTTGTCTCACGAGGATCAATAACATCATCGATATTGAATTTGAAAGCTGCATCATAAGGGTTATCAAATTTGTCGCTGTATTCAGCAATTTTTTGAGCCCTGGTTGCTTCTGGATCAGCTGAGTTGTCAATTTCTTTCTTATAGATAATATTAGCTGCACCGTCAGCACCCATAACGGCAATTTGAGCTGTCGGCCAGGCCATTACATAGTCAGCACCCAGGTGTTTACTGCACATAGCAATATAGGCACCGCCATATGCTTTACGCAGAACTACTGTAATAAGGGGAACAGTAGCTTCTGAATATGCATAGAGCACTTTAGCTCCGTGTCTGATTATTCCTTTGTATTCTTCTTTGGTACCTGGCATATAACCAGGAACGTCAACCAGAGTTAACATCGGAATGTTAAAGGCGTCACAGAAACGGATGAAGCGGGCAGCCTTGTCGGAGCTGTCGCAGTCCAGAACGCCGGCTGCAGAAAGAGCATTATTGGCAATAATACCTACGGGAGCACCGTCAATGCGGGCAAAACCTACAACAATGCTTTTCGCCCAGTTAGCTTTAACTTCCATGAAGTCCTTATTATCTACCAGAAGATTAATAACTTTACGGACATCATAGCTACGCTTTGGATTGGAAGGAACGGCTTTAAGAATACCTTCGTCCTTGCGATAGGGATCATCAGTCGGTGCGATCCTGGGCGGCTTTTCTGAGTTGTTGGAGGGGAAGAAGGAGAGAAGTCTTCTTACGCTCTGCAGGCAGGAATCTGTATCTTCGCAGAAGAAATCAGAAACCCCGGAAATCTCGGTATGAACACGGGCCCCGCCCAGTTCATCCATAGTTAATTCCACACCTGTTACTGCCTTAACAACAGCAGGACCGGTGATAAACATCAAACCACTCTTGTCAACCTGGAAGATAAAGTCTGTCAGAGCCGGTGAATAAACAGCTCCGCCAGCAGTAGTTCCCAATACCGCAGTAATTTGGGGAATTACTCCGGATGCCCTGGTATTGCGATAGAAGATATCGCCGTAACCGGCCAAGGAATCAGTACCTTCCTGAATTCTGGCTCCGCCGGAATCCAGCAAACCAATGATCGGACATCTGGCTTTTAAAGCCAGATCCATAACGGTGGTAATTTTTTTGGCATGCGCATTTCCAAGCGAACCGCCAATAATAGAAATATCTTGGGCAAAAACATAAACTGTCCGGCCGTCAATTTCGCCGTAACCTGTGACAACACCGTCTCCCAAAGCCTTCTTTGTTTCCATGCCGAAATCATGGCAGCGATGTTTAACAAACATATCAACTTCTATAAAAGTTCCCGGATCCAACAAAACTTCAATATTTTGCCTGGGACTACGTTTACCTGGTTTCTGTTTTGAAACCAGCGCTTCTTCCTGCAGCGCCTGAAGTTTATTTAATAGTTCTTGCACGTAGGCGACCCTCCTTATTTAAAGGTAAAAAACATTTAATTTATTACTTTAGTTATTAGCTTAATAACTGGTTTAGATATTTGCTGAAACTATTGCTGTTATTATTTAAATCAATATTTTGTTCGATTATTAGATCATGCGCTCCTGGCCTTTCCAATAAGGCTCTTTCAGGATACGTTTAAGAACTTTACCGGTAGCTGTGCGTGGAAAATCATCACGGAATTCAATAGTCTTAGGACGTTTGAAGCCGGCAAGGCTTTGCTTGCAGTAATCAAGCAGTTCTTGTTCGGTAGCTTTAGCGCCTTCTTTAAGGATTACCAGAGCTTTAACTTCTTCACCCCAAGATGGATGAGGAACACCAAATACGGTTACTTCTCCTACTGCTGGATGTTTGCTGAGAATTTCTTCAATTTCAGCAGGATATACATTTTCGCCGCCGCTGATAATCATATCGCCTTTGCGGTCTACCAGATAATAGAAACCTTCTTCATCAACATAAGCCATGTCGCCGGCAGTTACCCAATCACCTTTTTTGGATTGAGCTGTTTTACCTTCATCCTTATAATAGCCTTTGAATGCTGACTTAACTTTAGCCCAAAGTTGTCCAACTTGACCTTGCGGAACTTCTTTGCCGTCTTCGTCCAACAGTTTAATTTCAACGCCAGGGTTAGCTTGACCAACACTGCGGACTTTACGTTGTTGATCCTTGTGACGCAGGGTTGTTAAAGCACCGGTTTCGGTGGAACCGTAACCTTCACTGAATCGAACCTTGGTGAAATATTTAAGGGCAGCTTCCTTGGTTGTGGTAAGCAGAGGAGCAGAAGAAGAACCGATTGAAGTCAGGGAACTCATGTCATATTTGTTCTTGAGTTCCTCCGGAGATTCAACGATTCTGGTGATCATGGTCGGAACCATGGAGGTTGTGGTAACTTTTTCATCAGAGATAAGCTTAAGAACATTCGCCGGTTCGAATTTACCGGATGGCATAATAACAACTTTGCCGCCAACCCATAAGGTAATGAAAGAAGCCCAGACGGAATTGGAGTGTACGAGCGGCATCATAGCCATGAAGACACGGGCCGACATATCGACATTCTTTCTGCCGGATTGTCTGATCATGGCGTTTTTAACAATATCCAAGGTGCTTTTGTGAGTATTTAAAGCGCCTTTGGGGAAGCCGGTTGTACCGGAGGTATAGCCGAAATAGAAAAGATCGTCTTCATTGAGGTCAACGTTAGGCTCATCATCGGACATGCCTTCAATAAGTTTCGCAAAAGGAATGTAGTTAGCCGGTGCTTTAGAAGCATCGCCGACAACGAAACAAGCATCACTGCGGATCTGAGGGATATCAGCTTTAACACCTTCCAGTTCGGCAACAAATTTATCCTCAATAAACATACCTGTGGAATCGGAATTGTTAACAATGTAAGCCTTTTCCTTGGGTGTCAGACGGAAATTAACCGGTACAGAAATAACGCCGATACGGGCTGCAGCATTGTAGACTATCAGACACTCAGCAACGTTTTCCAGAATTACGGCAACCTTGTCACCACGTTTGAAGCCTTTAGCCAAAAGAGCATGGGCTAATTTATTAACCTCAGCATTGAGTTGGGTATAGGTTAAACGCGTATCGCCGCAAACAACGGCTTCTTTGTTGGGAAATCTCCAGGAATTGATCCGTACACCATCTGCAATATTCATTCATTTCACTCCTTAATTTTTTTAAAAAGACTTTTCACGAATCTAAATAGCAATTCATGAATTAATTTTGGGTATGGAAACTGAACTGTTTATATCAAAGATAGCGGTTGGATATTGTATTAACAACCTCCAGTACCCCTTCTTTTATTTACCGTAATTAAGTACACTTTGTTTTTTATTAGGGTCTTTGGTGGCATATCCTTCAGCCCTCAGGATCAACAGCAACCCTGAGGAAACTTTCCAGACATGCCACTAAAGGCTCTTCAAAATTTATACTTTAAATTATAATAAAGGTATCCTAATCCTACATTTCAACTACAATGGCTGTTCCCTGTCCGCCGCCGATACATAAGGTAGCCAAGCCCAGATTTACTTTACTCCGTTTCATTTCATAAATCAAATCTATCAGGATTCTGGTTCCGCTAGCGCCGA
>JAQVLN010000144.1:3674-4173 GCA_028704155.1 Desulfitobacteriaceae bacterium | reverse complement strand
AGACAATTATCAACCCGGCCTTTAATACACCACTTTACTCAATCAGCATGGGCCATATTCCGTTTGATGAGCTCTCCGAGCAAGGCAAAGCCGCCAGGATCAGTCACTGGAGCAAATCTCCTAATATGCCAGGCCTGGCTAAAGAAGAGCCAATCGAATTGAAAGATATCTGGGATCCTCTTGAGGAGTATTAATCAGGATAAATCCAGGAACGACGGAGGGTTATGAGGAACCTCTGGCTCTCCGCTTTTATATAAATTCGCTGTCAACTAATACTTTTCTTATTTCCATATTAACCTCCTTTGAAAGGGGCTGTGGGTAGCCTTGCAGCTCCTCATTTTAAGAAGTGAATCAAATTTTTAAGTTTTTGCCAATGGATCTAACTCTCCTATATATTTTTTTGAACAAGGGGTTGCGAGTAACCTTGTAGCCCCTCTTTTTAAACCTAATTATTAAATTTTCGCTATCATTCTATTATTTTATACTCTTTTCTTAATTC
>JAQVLN010000144.1:0-3574 GCA_028704155.1 Desulfitobacteriaceae bacterium | reverse complement strand
CTGAATTAGGGGTTGCGAATAGCTTTTGTAACCCCGCTTTTAAAAAAAGTAAAACAAATTTTCAGTTTGCTAATACTTTTCTAATTTCCATATTATCCTCCCTTGAAAGGGGCTGTGGGTAGCCTTGCAGCCCCTCATTTTAAGAAGTGAATCAAATTTTTAAGTTTTTGCTAATGATATATCTGATTCTCCTATTATTCACCTTCTAAACAAGGGGTTGCGAGTAACCTTGTAGCCCCTCTTTTTAAACCTAATTATTAAATTTTCGCTATCATTCTATTATTTTATACTCTTTTCTTAATTCCTGAATTAGGGGTTGCGAATAGCTTTTGTAACCCCGCTTTTAAAAAAAGTAAAACAAATTTTCAGTTTGCTAATACTTTTCTAATTTCCATATTATCCTCCCTTGAAAGGGGCTGTGGGTAGCCTTGTAGCCCCTCATTTTAAGAAGTGAATCAAATTTTTAAGTTTTTGCCAATGATATATTTGATTCTCCTATTATTCACCTTCTAAACAAGGGGTTGCGAGTAGCCTTGTAACCCCGTTTTTAAAAGTTGATCCAAACTCTTAATTTCCGAAAGGTGCCTGATGAGATGTTGACAGCAAGCGAACACAGCAAAAAAAGGATAATGAGACGTTTAAATATTGATCCCCTAAATATATTAGAATTTGTGGAGGACTGGTTGACAAAGGCACAACCGTGTACTTTGTCACAGATTCGTGAAATAGTGTACATATCAAAATCCCATAAACGTGATCGTTATTATGTAGCACCTGATCCTCATTTTCCTGGTGAACAGGTAGTACTCATAACACGCGATGATAAAGTTGTAACTATACTTACAAGATTAACAGCCAGTATTTATGAGGATGGTGTTGCTAATATAAAAACCTTAGGTGGAAAGGAGGTACAGGGAGATAACCGTTGGATAAATACTTGTAACAGAATTCGCAAAAAACATTACAGAAGACATTAGAATTTATGGAGACAATTGAGTATCGGGACAGACCTTATTATTATTTCTTTATTACGAAAATTAAAGGAGGAAAACAGAATGAAAAACGCAGATCCCGGTCCGGTGGCAGCCCTGGCAATCGCAGCAGGTGCCAGCGCAAATGGCGCATATACAGCAGGTTGGATTCCGGCAAGCCCCGGAGCATTGTTAGGCACAGGAATTATTACCTTGGTCACAGGAATCGTATTATTAGTAATTACTGCGGTAGGTCTTATGAGGAATTCTATCGGCGATAATCCTGGTACTACCATGTTTGCAGCACCGATTTTCGGAATATTTGGACTTGTTTGGCTTAATATAGGAGGCTGCATGATTTTCTGGCAAGATGGAATGCAATACCCCATGGGATACCTGATGATATTTGTCACACTGTACGCACTTGCCTATGTGTACTATTCCTGGAGATTAAAAATCCCCTCCCACATTCTTCTGTTTGTTATGGTTGTTATCGGATGCGGCGCCTCCGCCCTCGGTAATTTAGGACTGTGGGCTATAGGCGGCATGGTATGCGGCGTTGTTTTCTTTCTGCTTATGTTTGTCGCTCTTTATATCGTCTTTAAAGAGCAGCTTGTTGCGATATTACCGCCTAAGGAATAAAAATGCAATTTTTGAATCGCTAACCCAAAAGGTTAGCGATTTTTTTGCTAATAAACAGAAGAATTCAAGTATAGGCTTAGCGAAATTTCACTTTTTATTTCATGGATATCATAATGGGTATAGATCCTTTGCTATTTGGCTTACAGGTTCATTTTATCGGTTCAATGTATTTTTGTGCAGCAATTATTTTGATGATATCTTTATTATTGTACTATATTCTCCAAAAACCGTACCTTTGAGGGATAAGCTATTTTAATGTTTAAGATAATATGGTAAAATAGATAAGATATTACTATTAAATATAAATATTCTTGAAGGGAAGTCTGAAATGGCTATCGTAAAAAACCAGATTCATGAACTTGTGTTTGAAAAACTTAAAGAAATGATTCTTTCCGGTGAATTCAAAGAGGGTGATTATCTGCTTCCGGAACCCGAATTGGCTAAGCAATTAGGAACCAGCAGATCAGCTCTTAGGGGTGCTATGTTATTATTAAGGAATATGGGTGTAGTAGAGGTAACACCTGGCAGGGGTACAGTTATTAAAAAAGTTGGATTTCCCAGTACTGTTGATCCGGTATTACTTGATATTCATAATAGCAAAGACCAAATTCTTGAGCTGCTGGAATTAAGGAGAGGTATTGAGGTTGAAGCAGCTGGTTTGGCAGCAGAAAGGGCAAATGAGGAACAAATTAACAAATTAAAATGTGCTTATGAAAGAATGGTAGAAAATGTACGTGAAAATAACAATGTTACACAAACCGATGTTAACTTTCATATGGTTTTGACAGAAATAAGCGGTAATAAGTTGTTAAACCAGGTATTTGAATCACTGGTTGACCTGCTTGAAGATACAATAAATAAAATCAGACAGGATACTCTTTCCAAACCGGATAAATCTATGATTGAATTGGAAAGCCATAGGAAGATATTGGAAGCCATCGAAATGAGGGATACGCAAAAAGCCAGAAAAATATCAGCTGAAAATCTTGAGACAGTTTATAATGCCGTCAAGTCATGGCAATAAAACTTTAAGATATTAATATTACTGAAGAATAATTTTTTATGGAGCTGTGTTGAAACTTAAAAAGTTTCGGCACAGCCCTTTCGTTATTATCAATGTTATGTGACAAAAGAAAAATAGAAGGATCATCTTACCCTGAGCAGACGGCCATTTTCCTCATAATTATGTGCTGTACAATGTAACTGCTATTCCAGTTTGACCTTGTTCCCTTTTAAGGCAAATCGGCGGATACCAAAATTACCTTTGATATCGCCAAAGACACTTTCAACCTCAATGGGTCATAAACTTCGCATTTGTAGGCCATACTCGCTGGTAAGGTTTACTGCGGTTTTGCTTTCAGCTCATTCCCACGCCGGTTTATGTAAATTCGCTTGTTGGAATTTGTCATTTCTGCTTTTTGTGATGTCTTTTTGGCAGTTCGAACAATAAAAATTTAAAAACTATAAAAATGCAGTGAAGCAGGAAAATAATCTTAGCATAACGAATGGTAAAAATATTTAATGTTTAGATATTTAAGCTATCATTCTTTTATCGTTTATTTTATTTTTATTTTCTGACCTGCAGTTGTTGTTACTGTTTGTGCCGCAGAACCGTTGGCTAGGTCAAGTGCGGTTTTGGATAGCTTCAATATAACTGAGAACTCATGTCTTAGAGTTGGTGGTGACATGGGGAAATGAAAAGGGGATGATGCTAAAAGTATAGATGATGTATATGGGGCCTACCATTTGATGCAGCTGTATCTATACCAATACTATACAGAAGACTTGGAAGATGTGGCTGCACATTCCTTACAATTCAATTCAATTCAATGTTCTAGGAGCCTGTTGCATAACACCAGAAATCAATTTTGCACGTCTTAAAAGCCACAATATATAGTGTTATAAATATGCCATTTGTACTAAATACGGACATCAACTTTCAGTGAAACTACTTTTGCAAC
>JAQVLN010000143.1 GCA_028704155.1 Desulfitobacteriaceae bacterium | reverse complement strand
GAAGATTTCCGCACCCGGTTTTTTAGGAAAGGTAACCAGGCAAAGGTCATAATTAACCAGGAGTTGAATGCCTAAGCTGGCACAGGCCGAAATTTAGTAAATAAATAATTTAGTTATAAAAATCACTCGCAATGGGAAAGACTAGCAATAGTTTAGAAATTGGAGAGTGATTTTTATTTTACCAGGTCGAAGATGTTGGTTTTCCGGTAATACAATCTATGCCATCTTGTTAATCCCGCTTTTGATAGCAGGCCTTCAGGTCCTTAATCTGGGAATTATGATGGATACAGGAAATACAAGCTCCTCAAATATAGCTCAGCCTGCCGGGGAGACTCCGGTAATCAATATTTTAATGAGTGAGGAAGACGGATCATCTTCCTTACAAAAAGAAGAAGATAAGAAAAAAGGATCTCCGAAAAAGACAGTCAATAATTCGCGGGGCAGCACAGGAAAAGTTATTTCTCCGGCCGAACTGGATTTATTGGCCAGGGTGATTCATGCTGAAGCCAGGGGAGAAGATCTGGAAGGGCAGGTTGCTGTAGGTGCGGTTGTTTTAAACCGCCTGGAACATTCTCAATTCCCCAATACAATTAGAGAGGTAATTTATCAACGCGGTGCTTTTACTGCAGTAGATGATAAGCAGATTTATCTCAAGCCAAATGATAAAGCTTATCAGGCGGCAAGAGAAGCTCTTAAGGGTACAGATCCTACCGGCGGTGCCTTATATTATTATAATCCCCGGACTGCTCAAGACAACTGGATAAAAACCAGGCCGGTAGTAAAATGTATTGGCAACCATAATTTCAGTATTTAGCTGAATTACTAATAACTATTTAACTATTGTCTGTCTCCAGTCATATCATGTAAAGAGTTTGATATGATTGGAGGGGGCAAGATGGATTACAGTGGACAAGGGCCCGAAACGAATAATTTTGAAAATAGTCAGGAGTTTCCGGGTCGGGTTCCCGGCGGGCAATATGGGCCTCCATTTCAAACACCCGGAGGTTCCATTCGTAATACTCTTGGTTCAGGCTTAAAACAAAGCGGATTCTTCCAGAAGGACGGTCATCTAAATAATCTGCGCGGCGGCTTTATCGGTCAAAAACATTCGCAGCCCTTTATTCCGGGTTATGAATACAATAATTTTCAGGCAGGGATTCCCACACCTGGTGCTCAGGCCTTACCAAATAGCTTTGGCAAGTCAAACCTATCCCGACAACTTATTCTGCAAGCAGCTCAGGCAGGGATTTCCGGTAATGGTATAGCAACTATTACATCTGACAATTCCTTTTTTCTGGTGGCTAATCTGCCTTTGCCGCAAACGTTTTTAAACCAGGGGCCGGCAGCTTATGCCAGTTATTTGGTCGATAATAAAGGACAAACAGGTTTTCTGGCGGGAATCCTGAGACCTATGGGGAACGGGGTTTACCAAACACGGTTTCGCAGCAGTGTACCACTTTCCCACTATGATAAAGTAGTTATATCGGTAGAAAATTCCCAATATCTTGGGCAAAGTCCACAAGGCCCCATTATATTAAAAGTCAAAGAACCAATGGGGGCAGCAGCTTTGTTCAGGCCTGTAAAAAATGCCGGAGGCTCACTCTGGAATAAAATTTCAGGATTATTCAGGGGTAAAGGCAAAGTTCCTGTGCCAACTGAACTTCCGGAAAGTACCTTGGCAGTGCCGGAACTTATTCAGGCGCCGGAACTAACGGATACTGTTGCAAATTTCGTTCCACCCATTTTACCGCCAGCTGACTAAAGGAACTTGCCTTAAAATGCAAATCGTAATTGACCGGTTATTTATGTAGCAGTAATCATCCACTACAGGACAATGGATGGTTACTTTTTTTGTTTAGGGAATTACAGGATAAATAAGATCAAAATAACAAGGGCTGAAAAACACGTCAGGCCGAAGATGACAGCAATACCCATATTCTCTTTTGTAACATGGCTTAGCAGATAATCTGAAGCAAAGATAAGCAGGAAAAAAAGAATCAGAGCAATCAAACCTGCACCCAGAGCAGATTGTGGCATAATTATCATCCTTTCTC
Source organism: Desulfitobacteriaceae bacterium (assembly GCA_028704155.1). Classification (GTDB taxonomy): domain Bacteria; phylum Bacillota; class Desulfitobacteriia; order Desulfitobacteriales; family Desulfitobacteriaceae; genus UBA2264. The sequence continues at coordinate 2,124 of JAQVLN010000143.1, read as the reverse complement.
AGGCGAACAGCCCAGGGTACCGACTCCGGTCCGTTCGATCAGGAATTGAATAATTAGAAGTCCGAGGGCAATAATCAGGTTACCGGGTAATCCGGGAAGTTCAAAGAAAGGGACATTAAACGAAGTATCGGGACTGCCGTCAAAGAGTGCAAAAGGAGCAGCAATTGTTAGTGAAACACTTAAATTATCGGGGAATAAAGGCTGATCTAGGCCAACAGGGCCCAGCCCCTGATCCGGAGGAGAAAAATCCTTGTTTCCGCCAACAGGCTGTGGTAAAGGAATTTGCCCATTGGCAAAGGACTGCATAAATTGAGAGAGCTGGGTTCTGGTAAGAGTAGCAGAGTTTTGACCAGGATAGAATTGATTGAGGCGGGGAGGATGGGCAAGGGAACGTTTTAAGAGAAAAGAAGTCAGCAGATCCAAACCTGCCACAATTAAGCCCGAAAAGAAGAGGTTCGCTTTGCCCAGGGGCAGAATCAGGGCACTGACAGGACTAAAGGGTAAGTTACAGCGGATGGGGCTGGTTACTAAAATCGAAAAAGATAAGGGAGTTGCCGGCAAGGGAGGATGCAATTCATAAGGATATGCCGCACCGGCCAAGCCGCCACCTCCTCTCTTGTACAATTATTAAAACCAGGTTTGAATAACCAGCCATCCTCCAATAAATAAGACCAGGATAAAAACCAGAACATTTACAGGGTGTGTAAGATCATTAACGAATCTAGGCCCCTGATAGCCGTCTGGTCTCATTTGCCGGGCACCTTAAAATTGGGGGGAAGTTTGAGGTCTGCCGGAATATCCATTTTTGGCATGGTTTTGCCGCCGCTGATATTATTAAGAATTTTTTGAGCCAGATTTTTCATTTCCTGGGGAAGAGGCAGTTGATCCGCACTGGGCATACCGTGAATGGCTGTTGTTAAAGTCAAATTTACTATTGCCATTACCTTTTCATACTTTTGCTGCTGGACAAAATAGGCTTTTATTAAAGGATACTTATTTATTAGCACCACCTTCAGGTCCAACAGGGCCAAGGCATCTTTTTCAGGTACAACTTTACTGAGCATTTGGGCAGTTACTAACTGGCGTTCTTTTTCCTGATACTGTGTAAAGGCTTCTTTACTTTTAGAATCGGTTGCTATAGCTGCTTCAGCAGCCTTCAGATTCTCAATTTCCGGAATCTGGGCGAGTGCTTCTCCCAATTCTCTGGCTTTATCAATATAATTCATTTTTGGCAACCCCCTTAATCTCCTGTATTAGACTATGCTCGGGGGTTTATGGCGGTGAAACAAATAGTAATAACCCGGAAATATACTCAAGGGAGAAGGAAACCGGCTGCTAAAGTAGAAATTAAAAATTATCCTAAAAAGTTAAACATTAAGTAATTATTATAACGGAGGTAAAAAAGATGCGAATTTATCGAACACTGTTAAGGATTATTCAAACAGCTGTATTTCTGGCCTTAATTATAATCATTAGTGGAGTGTTGAAATCCCCGTTTTTGGCGGGTTCGGGAGGCAGCACCAATGGGGTTGATGAGAAAGCTTCCCAGCAAGCTGAAGCATTAACAAATAAAAAGATTGTTGCTTTGGGGGATTCTTTTACATTGGGATATCCTTTGGGAGCAGAGAGTTCCTGGACGAAAACATTAGCCGATATCTTGCAGGTGGAGGTTATCAACAAGGGAAAATCCCAGCAAACTGGCAAGGAGTTGTTAGCCCGTTTTGATGAGGATGTCCTGGCCGAAAACCCAGGCCGGGTTATTATTTTTGCCGGGAACGGTGACGCAATTCAAAAAGTAAGTTTAACTGACTTTCAGGATTATATTCAAGCGCTGGTAGATAAATCACGTGCTAATAATATTATTCCGGTTTTAGCTCTGCCTGTTTGGTATCCTGGGTATGAACAAACCATTAAAAGTATGCGGGAATGGGAAACGGGCTATGCCCTTTCGCTGGATATCCTGGTCCTGGATTTTAATGATACCCTCTTTGACAGTGAAAAAAAATATCTGAACGGTTTATCGGTTGATGGCGAATACCCGAATGCCAAAGGCTATAAGGATATGGGAGAGTATGCTGCCAGAGTACTGAAATAAAGAATAAGCTACAAGGTACAAGCCATCAT
>JAQVLN010000045.1:7503-16691 GCA_028704155.1 Desulfitobacteriaceae bacterium | reverse complement strand
CCGTCAGGTTTATCTGGCAGGAGGACGACGTTTTGCTATTTCCGGCGAAGGGTATAATGGGGAAGGCGAAATAACCGATTCGGAAGGAACAAAAATTACAGACCAGGAAAGAGAGCACCTTAAAAACCTATCGCAGTTAGCCATCTTGGCCAATGAAGGTGACTTGAAGCGAGAAAACGGTGAATGGGTGCATTATGGTGACGCCATGGATGTGGCTTTTCTGGCCATGGGATATAAGCTGGGACTTGTCCCCGATGAAGTGAAGTCTGCCGGTCAGCTTGTGGGCAGCATCCCCTACGAGCCGGTACGCAAATTCGCCGCAGCATTTTATGAGAAGAATGGGATTACGCAAATTGCTGCTAAAGGTGCTGTGGAGACAATCCTGGACTTATGTAACCGTATGCAGAACCCGGACGGCGTTGTGGAACTGGAACGGGAAGAGATTGACAAGCAGGCGGAAGCAATGGCTGCTAATGGTTATAGAGTACTGGCGGTTGCCGGGGCCGAATACCCTGAGCTTGAGCAGAGAGAACTGTATGAGGATGACGATTTGCCCCGGCTGGTGTTTCATGGTCTGGTAGGGTTTATTGATCCTTTACGGCCGGAGGCCTTTGCAGCGGTTAATAAGTGTAAAGAAGCGGGGATAAAGGTGATTATGATCACCGGCGATCACCCCGGCACGGCCTTGGCTATCTCCCGGGAATTAGGACTGGTGGGACAGGATGAAGCGGTTGTTACCGGTCAACAATTAAGTGAGGCCGGTTCCTCGGATAGTCCGGCTTATATGAAGTTGGTTTCTTCAACCCATGTGTTCGCCAGAGTTTCGCCTACCCAAAAAATGGAGATCGTGGAGGTCTTGATCAACCAGGGTGAATACGTGGCGGTGACCGGGGATGGGGTAAACGACGCACCTGCCATGCGCAGGGCGAATATAGGAGTGGCGATGGGATCAGGGACCGAGGTGGCCAAAGAAATCAGTTCCATGATCGTAACCGACGACAACTTTGCTTCCATTGTGGCCGGCGTTGAAGAGGGAAGATTTGCTTACGATAACGTGCGCAAGGTGACCTATATGCTTATATCGACTGGAGCGGCGGAAGTAACCTTAGTCCTGGCTTCGATCTTATTCGGATTGCCGCTGCCGTTACTTGCGGTGCAAATACTCTGGTTAAACCTTGTCACCAACGGGATTCAGGACATCGCCATGGCTTTTGAGGCGGGGGAACCCGGAGCCATGAAGCGGAAACCCAGAAAGCCTAATGAGAAAATATTCAATTCCCAGATGATTAGCCAGACTTTGGTGTCGGGCCTAACTATAGGGCTAATCTCTTTTAGCTTCTGGTATTTTCTCCTTGAAGTACAGCTGATGGATGAATTCCAAGCCCGCAATATCAACCTTCTGCTGATGGTCTTGATGCAAAACGTCCACTCTTTCAACTGCCGCTCGGAATTTGTATCAGTATTCAAAATACCCATTAGCCGTAACTACTTCCTGGTATTTGCCATCCTGGCAGCCCAAGGGCTTCATATTTTGTGTATGCACTTGCCTTTTATGCAGCAGATTCTCCGGCTGACACCGATCACCCTTATAGACTGGTTCGAGGTATTCATCTTGGCTTTACCGATCCTATTGGTGATGGAAATCTATAAAAAGATTAATGCCAGATTTCTGGAAAAAAAGGCAATGGCTCAATAAAAAGAATAATGCATAGACAATCATCTGTTTAATCGCTTATGGTAAAAAATACTGCCGGGGTCTCAGTAATGGTTTCCGCCATAAGTTGTGGCAACGTATTTGATGTGCTGATTCGAGGAGGTAGCCTTATGTTTAAAAACATCCTTGTTCCCGTGGATGGATCAGAAGACTCTCTCAATGCTGCTAAAGCAGCTGTAACCATCAGAGAAAAGTTTGGAGGAAAGATGACCTTGCTGCACGTAATTGCTAAAAGACCGGAAGCCGATCCGGATAAGGATAAACGGGAGATTTCAATAAAAAAAATTGAAACTCTCAGGGCGGAAGGATATAAGGTATTAGAAAAAGCCATTCAGAGCCTTGGGAAGGACTCTGTTGAAATAGAAGCCGTATTGTCTTGGGGGAACCCTGCTGACATTATTTTAGAAGAAGCAGAGGACAAAGGATACGACTTAATTGTTATGGGCAGCAGGGGGCTGGGTGCTATCAGAGGCATGTTGCTTGGCAGCGTAAGCGAAAAAGTTAGCAAGTCTATAAAGTGTCCGGTTATGATGGTCAAAGAATTATAAGCGCAAACCGCAGCTGCATAATCAGGGAGAGGCCTTTATTGTGTCTTTGTGTTTATGCAAGGCATGGTCCATTAGCAAAATGCTTATGCCTATGACAGCCGAAAGCATAGAACCGCATAAGATGCCGATTTTAGCTTGATGTAAGGGCAGTGGGTGACCAAAGGCCAAGTTTGTGATAAAAAGAGACATGGTAAAGCCAATACCCGCCACACATGATATACCCCATATTTGACTCCAGCGTACCCCTTCAGGCAACAGAGCAATGCCGGCCTTAACCGCTACCCAGGCAAAGAAGGTTATCCCCAGTTGTTTACCCATGAAAAGCCCCAAGATGATACCTATGGTAATCGGGTTAAAGACCCCTGTTCCTTCACTGCCGTCCAAAAAATTCACACCTGCGTTGGCCAAAGCAAAAATGGGTATGATAAAGTATGAGGCAAACGGATGGAGGGCGTCTTCAAGCTTTTGCAGCGGGGTTTCTATATTGTCTACCGCATGTTTAAGCTGGTTGAGTATTCTTTTTTGGGTTTCGTCAACCATCATAATGTTGAAATTCTTTTCGGGAAAGCTCATCAACAAGCTTCTGGTCTCCTCCTTAAAGTGATCTTTATCATACTGTGCCCGGGCAGGTATGGTTAAAGCCAACAATACTCCCGCTATAGTGGCATGGATACCTGAAAACAAGAATGCCGCCCATAATGCAATTCCCAAAACCGCATAAGGGTATGTATGACGCACTCCTCTTCTATTCAGCAGCCATGAAACGGAGAGAATTATAATACCTACGATCAGACTGATCAGATTGATCTCATCAGTGTAGAAAAGAGCAATAACCAAGATAGCCCCCAGGTCGTCGACAATAGCCAAAGCAAGCAAAAAAACCTTGGCCGAGAGGGGAATCAATCCGCCTAAAGTCATGATGCAGCCCAGAGCGAAAGCAATGTCTGTGGCCATAGGAATTCCCCAACCGTGGGCTCCCGTTCCGCCAACATTGAAAACGGTGTAAATAAGGGCCGGGACTATCATGCCGCCCAGAGCCGCAACGATGGGTAAAGTAGCTTTTTGCGGTGTGGATAGTTCGCCCACCAGGAATTCACGCTTAATTTCCAACCCAATCACGAAAAAGAAGATGACCATCAGCCCGTCGTTAATCCAATGGCCCAGAGTATCGGAAAGCTGAAAGTTACCTATACCGAGTTCAATGTTTATGTGCCATAAATTATAATAACTGTTCGCAAAAGGTGAATTGGCCCAAATCAACGCGCAAAAAGTTGCCATTAACAACAATACGCTGCTCAGCATTTTCCCTTCTATGAACTTAGAAACAGGTTTTAACAGGTGCCGCCATAAATGATAAGTATTTTCCCGCATGATAGATAACCCTTTCTGTAATTAAATATGCTTGTTATTAAATGAACTGTAAGCATGGTATTTGTATTGAGGTTTTGGGCATTTTTGATTCTTGGAGATTGGTTATAATTTGGTATATAGAAAAGAAACTGCTTTCAACAAAAATCTGGGTACCCCCCCCCTGAGTCACCCAAACAACTTGAAAACAGTTTCCTGTCCAACCGATAGAAATTATTTAATTGACTTAAATAATATAGCATTACAAAAATCAAGTGTCAATAGAAGATGCAATGTTAACAAGTCCATTCCGTACCAGTTCCTCAGAGAGCATAATGTTTGTCCTTGCGGGCTAAGCTAATCTGCAAGGAGCCATAAAAGAGTAACCACTGCGCGATAAGTTATCACCAACCCCAGGGATTTTCGTCCCAGTAATTTGTACTAAAAATATAGGATTCTATGAAATCGCGCGAATAAGGGATAACGGCTCTAAAATTAGGGGATTAAACCGCAGCTTTTCGGTGTCCGCAATTAGATTAGCACATCATGATGCTCCCGACCATGCAGAGCAATCGCCGAACAGCTTAATACTATTGTGAAGGAGCATTTCGGGTTAGTCGCAGCATAAGGTATTCCGCAAATAGGAGGTGAAATGGCATGGCAAAAAAAAGCCGCTTTTATATTGCAATAGACCTGAAGTCTTTTTATGCCTCCGTTGAGTGCGTCGAGCGCGGTCTTGACCCCATGACAACTAACCTTGTCGTCGCCGACATTAATCGTACCGAAAAGACCATTTGCCTTGCTGTTTCTCCATCGCTCAAATCATACGGTATCCCCGGACGCGCAAGGCTGTTTGAAGCCGTGCAAAAAGTTAAGGAAGTAAACGCGCAGCGTCAGCAGAAAGCGCCGGGTCGTGTGTTCACGGGCGAATCCTATGATACCATGGTGCTGAAAACCTCGCCGGGGCTGTTGATTTCATATATTACTGCGTCTCCGCGCATGGCTCTTTACATGGAGTACAGCACAAAAATTTACACCATCTATTTGAAATACGTCGCGCCAGAGGACATTCACGTCTACTCTATCGACGAGGTGTTCATCGACGCTACGGACTATCTGAAAACTTATAAACTCACTCCGCTTGAGATGACCATGATGCTGATTCAGGATGTTCTAAAAACCACAGGCATCACGGCAACTGCAGGAATCGGAACGAATCTTTACCTTGCTAAAATCGCAATGGACATTCGGGCGAAGCACATCGCACCCAACAAAGACGGTGTCCGCATCGCCGAGCTTGACGAAATGAGCTATCGCCAACTGCTGTGGACGCATAAACCACTCACGGATTTTTGGCGCATTGGTAAAGGTTATGCCACGAAACTCGAGGCAAATGGAATGTACACGATGGGCGATGTGGCGCGGTGCTCTCTTGGCAAACCACACGAGCGTTACAATGAGGACTTGCTTTACAAGCTGTTCGGCATCAATGCGGAACTGCTGATTGACCACGCATGGGGTTGGGAGCCTTGTACGATAGCCGAAATTAAAGCGTACAAGCCCAACACGAATAGCATCAGCTCCGGACAGGTGCTTCAATGCCCATACGACGTCGAAAAGGCAAAACTAATTGTGCGTGAAATGACCGATCTTCTTGTTCTGGATTTGGTGGACAAAGGGCTTGTGACCGATCAGATGGTTTTGACCATTGGCTATGACATCGAAAACCTCACAAATCCACAGATAAGCCGAGCCTACCACGGCGAAGTTACGACTGACCACTATGGTCGTAGGATACCAAAACACGCCCATGGCACGGCGAATATCGAGCGACAGACGTCCTCCACCATGCTTATCATGAATGCGGTCCTGGAACTCTTCGACCGCATCATAGACAATAATTTGCTTGTGAGGCGCATTAATGTCACGGCTTGCCGCCTTGTGAAAGAAGACATTATTAAAAGGACCGACTCCTATGAGCAGCTTGACCTGTTCACCGATTATGAAGCAGTCCAAAAGAAACGCGCCGAGGAAGAAACGGCGCTGGCTCGCGAAAAACGGATACAGGAAGCTGTTCTCACGATAAAGAAAAAATACGGAAAGAACGCCCTCTTGAAAGGTATGAACCTCGAAGAAGGCGCTACGACTGTTTCCCGGAATAAGCAGATTGGAGGTCACAAGGCATGACAAATCCTTACGATGATATAATCAACCTGCCGCACCATCGGTCTACCACCCATCCTCATATGTCATCCCATGACCGGGCGGCACAATTTTCACCGTTTGCCGCCTTGACGGGCTACGAGGACGCTGTAGCCGAAACTGCTCGTCTAATGGACAAGAAAATCGAACTCGATGAGTATAGCAAATCGGATCTGAATGAGCGGTTGAACATAATACAAGGCGCGCTGAATGAACAGCCTGAAGTCTCCATCACATACTTTCTGCCGGACAAAAATAAATCCGGCGGTGCGTATGTCACCGTCACCAGTGGCGTGAAGAAGATTGATGAGTATGAGCATATCGTGGTAATGTTGGATGCCACAAAAATACCGATTGATGACATTGCCAAAATGAACGGTGAGATATTCTGCTCACTTGAAAATCCGGATTGAAAGGAAAGCAAAGCCGTATAGATGCAGAACGAGTAATGAAGAAGATCGCAGATGATATATGTGCTGCGAATGCAGCAGTTGAAGGCCCAGATAGTGACCTTTACGCTACGGTCAGCGTCTGGCCTATACAAATCAAATGCGCTTGCTCTTGTTCTTGAAGCTTGCACCAGTGAATTAGCCCCTATTTTGAAGGCTTCCCAAGGGGGTGAAGGTTCAAAAAAAGGGGTTTTGCTTTTGACCGGGAATTTCCCGGTTGTTTTAGTTTTAGGGTAGATGCAGCTTTCGGTATTTTTGAAACGGAATGGCATCGTGCTCCAGGTGTTATGGAGGTGTTGGAAAGCAGAGCTACAAGAATATTCACACGTTTTTAATCAGCTTAATACACTGTGCACGGTTTTTCACGCCGAGTTTCTTGTAAATACTGCTGGTGTATACCTTTACGGTGATCAATGCCAATCCCAGCTCCTGTGCAATCTCATTGTTGGTATAGGCATTTACCATCAGGCGCAGAACCTTTTTCTCTGCGGGGGTAAGGCTTTTTTCCACAGTATCCCTGTTTAACGGGAGCCTGGAATGCTTGATGGCTTCTTCTGTCAGGAGCAGAAGCTTTTTTGCATAGTTTGTCAGTTTGTCTTTTTCATGATGCCTGCCAAGATACATTTCAAGCAAAGAAACCATGGGCGCAAGTTCATCCACAAAGCTTCTCACATAACCTTCTTTCAGGCCAATTGAAAGGGATTTTCCAAAGTGAATGGCAGCCTGTTGCTCATTATTGCTTCTATCAGCCGTTATGGATAGCAGGTTCAACACCTCAACCAGGGTGTGATTCCTCTTTTTCTCTTCGGCAAACACCAGGATCCGGTTTAATAAAATAGCGGCCTCATCATATCGCTGACTGCTGATGAAGCACCGTGCCAGCACAATCATTTCATATTCCCGCACAGGGGTGATTTCATGATACAAGCCCAGTCTGCTTTCTTCCATCCACTTATTCGCTTCTGTGACATCGCCTGTATCCATTTGCAGCCGAACCTTAAACGCGTTCAAAAGATAAGCCCAGTGGGGTTTTTGATATTTCTCTGTGCGGCGTAGGCAATCATCAACACTTGTCAGCGCCCCTGTCCTGTTTCCGCGTGCTCGTTGTATTTTTGCTATGGTGACCATCGCCGGCACAAGCGCGCCGGGACAATCTGCGTTGGTTGCCTCTTCAACCGCTTGAAGCAGCTTGGGAAGGGCTTCATCCAAAAGTCCGGTTTCATAGCAAAACTCGCCTTCAAACAATGAAGTAAATCCGGGCTTTTCATTAATTAAGCTTTGGTAACTCACAACCAGCTTATTAAATGTGCCGGAATTTTTCCGAAGTATTTTAAAGAGGTTGTGATAGGTGCATCGATAAAGAGAGACATCATAGAGATTCAAATCCAGATATTTTCTGGTGCTAAAGGTGTCTGGGTCGCGGGCGGCTGCAGCAATAAGCGACTGAAAGCATTTTTTGAAATCCCCCTGAATCAGAAATAAGTTCGCCTTGGTCAACAGGAGGCTGGTGAGATTGCGGTTTGAAAGAACAGATCCTTCCCTTGCTGCAGCCTCAATCTGCTCCAAAAACTTCGATGCGCTCTGCAAATCATTGGTCTCCATGGCGTGGACGGCGCGTGTCATCATGAGTCTCGGTGAGTTTTTTGTATATTCGAGGGGTAGTTTATTGCTCCATGCAACGATACGCGAACACTCCCTGCGTCTTGCAAAAGAATGTGTTTGCTGCTCAATGAGGGGCAAGGCTTCATCATAGTCTTCCGCCTTTAGATAACACTCTATGGCTTCATTGTGGAAACCATTTTCTTGCATCCATCTGCCGCTTTTACGATACAGGTCTTGGATAAATGACGCATTACCGCTTTTCAGTCTTCTTCTAAACAATTCTGCAAAAAGGTGATGGTACCTGAACCAAAAGTTTTCGCCATCCAGGGGGATCAGAAAACCATTGCTTTCATACAACTCCATCAGCAGTTGATCGCCATTGCAGCCCACTACTGCTTCGCAAAGTGGTCCACACAGCTTGTCCAGGAAAATGGTTTTCTCAATAAAAGCCTGTTGCCCCCGTGTCCATTGTGTAAAAACATCCTCTGCAAGATAGTTCTCAATAACCTGATCGCTGCTTGCGAAGCTTCTTGCAATAGACTGTCTGCCGGTGTGATTTCCAAGGGATAGTGTGATTGCAACCAGCGCGGCTGCCCAGCCTTCGGTGTGGCTTTCGATTCTGCGGACATCTTCGTTATGAAGGTGATAGCCCCTTGCTCTGAAAAACTGACTGATTTCATCCACATCAAAACACAGATCATCTCTGCCGATAATGACCAGTTCATCGTTCAAATCAAGCCTCGCCAGCCTGAGACGGGAATCGGCTCTGCTGATCAGAATGAGATGCATATTCGAAGGCATGTATCGGATGAATCTGTAAAGACCATCCAAAATAGCAGGATTTGTAATCAGATGAAAATCATCCAGTACCAGGATAAAATCCGGGCAGTTTTCTGACAGGCGGTTTACCAGAATACTCAGATGAATGTTGGATCTAAAAAGATCATAGGATGAGAAAACATATTCGGTGTCTTTGACGATACCGGGAGAAATTGTTTCGAGGGCAACACAAAAATAGCGCCAGAATAAAAGCACATCATTATCATCCTGGTCAATGGAAAGCCAGGAATGCGGCAAGGAATTATTGTCAAGCCAATTCAGCACAGCTGATGTCTTGCCGTAACCCGCAGGCGCAGTTACCAGGGTAAGCCTGTGAGAAAGTGAAGCGTCCAGCTTGAGGCTGGAAACCTTGCGAGGCAGCAGTTTTCCTGACCCCGGCTTACTGTATTTTGTTTTAATCAGCTCTATATCAGTTAATGTTTTCCCATACAAAGCCTGTTCCTCCATAATGTCAGCGTTGCCCAAGAATGGAAATAGCACTGTTAT
>JAQVLN010000045.1:0-7403 GCA_028704155.1 Desulfitobacteriaceae bacterium | reverse complement strand
GCAGTTTTCCTGACCCCGGCTTACTGTATTTTGTTTTAATCAGCTCTATATCAGTTAATGTTTTCCCATACAAAGCCTGTTCCTCCATAATGTCAGCGTTGCCCAAGAATGGAAATAGCACTGTTATTGATACTATTTTATCTTTGTATATTTACACCGTCAACAAAAACATCATAAATTTGTAAAGCTGACAAGACAGCCTGCTTTCAGTACTTTCCGGCCCCCGGCGGGTGAAGTAATATACTTTAGTATAATATGTAAAATTCGGATACCCTGCTATACTGTCAGGTAAATTACGTGACTAAATACAAGGGGGGGGAAGAAATGTTCATTAAAAGAGTCTTCAGGCTGTTGTTAGCAGTAGTTACCATAATGCTGATAACAAGCCTGTTCCCTGCTACGCCGGTTAGCGCAGCCGAGGGGGTATCTCGATCTACTTCCTCAAAGAAGACTACTCAATAAGCAATGGTATTGGCGGGATAGTAGGATACCTGTCGAACGGAGTTGTGGATAATTGTCATACGGAAGGCATGATATCGGTAACCAGTTCGTGGGAAGATATTGCCTTCGCTTGTAGTTACGGAGGTCTGGTTGGAGATGTACGTGACTCCGGTAGAATCACAAACAGCAGCTCTGACGTCAACATCACTGGTTATTCTACGGGAGACGTACCGCAGTGCTGACCGACATACCTCCTGCCCAAAACGCCCAGTCCATAACCGCTCGAGCCTATGTAAAATTCATCAGCACCGCGAATGGTGAACATATCATTTATGCAGATCCAATCAGCAAGTCCGTAGATCAGGCGACATCGCCGTAAAGTGCCGGAGAAACAGTAGTTGCGTTTAAATTTACGAGAGATATGCGGTTTAATTAATGGGAAACATATAAAGAAGTATATTAAACGGAGGTAGCACTATGAAAAAGCCTTATGAGAAACCGGAAGTGGAAATCATCTGTTTTGAGGTGGAGGATGTTATTACCGCCAGCGGAGACAACTTCGGTGAATTTGACCTGGACTGGTTAACAGAATAATAATATAAGGTGTGCACATTCTTTAGTGCTTCAGAACAAAATAATGAAAATCGGAAAAATTATGATTATTTCATGACCAGTTGCTAAAATTGTTCTTGTACCTTTGTGCTAATATCTGTCCCCATGAGCGGCTCTTTCGGAAAAACGGAGCCGTTCATTTTTGTCTGAATGATATTATCATAAGAACATCAGTAAGCGGTGGAACACATACCGTATCCTAAAAAATCAGCTCCATATTTAGCGTGGAACTGATTTTTTATTTGATAGTTCCAAGCAAAGGCGGATCGTGGAGACGGTTAATCAGATCAAAGAGAATGCGGTCAAGATAGCGGGCTAAAAAAGGGCTATTGTGTGTCGAAATTATATGCTTGACAAAGTAAACTTTTTCATATAAAAATACTATAGGAGTGAGTCTATTTGCCGACGGACCGCTATTGCGGTTTGTTTTGGAGTGGGTTAGTTTGTAGATACATTTGTTCCAAGTCCAACGACGGCAACGTCGTTCCTGATCGTGCAACCTTAGGTAGGTTGTGCGAATGGACAAGATGCTCTCAAACCGCCTCCCCTCAGAGACTTACTGGATCTATCTGGTTTACACCAGAACCAGGCTGTCCCAGGACGACATCAACTTGAGGCTGATTACCAGGGTTTATGGTGCATTTCAATATGTGCCGTCACAATCAGGGTTGCTTTGGGCTGATCGTTGGCTATGGGGCAGTCTTTTAACATTAATTAAACAACACTATCATTATCTTCAACTTAAAAGGAGGCGAAAAATAATTGCCAAAGACTGAAAGTAAAAAGCTAAAACAACAGAGCTATAGTACCATTAAGAATGCTACCTCATTTTTGAATGAGGCTTTACTTCAAAAATATAAGTCAGAGAAGTTTCCTGCTGTCATTGAGGGAAACCTTGTCTACTCTCAAAAGTATCGAAACCGGCCGCTTGTAAAGGCGCATGTCCTACTGACATTCCCAAAAGACGGGGGGGATGATCTTACCAGTGAATCCGCCATTAGTGATGTGAATGGTTATTTTATTATTTCGACGCCTGGGGCGGCCCTTTGGTCTGAGAAAATGATTGTAGACGTATCGCGTAACGATATAACGGAGAAATTTGTTTTTTCACGTGGTGAGGCTGCACTGCAAGGAGGTAAGCTAGGCGATTTAACCGTGAAGGATAATTTCTACATAGAAGGCATATTCGAAAAGGTTGATTCGTTTGTAGAGAACATCAGTGATGTGGTGTCAGATTATACGGTGCCGTCCGAACATGCCTCCGCTAATCCTACGGTGACACTTGGCGAGGGAGAAAACATATTCTCTCTCACGTGGGCTAACGCGCCCAGTTGCGGATACAGTTATAAAATCCTGCACCGGCTGGTAGAGCCGGAAGTGTCGCCGCCCGCCATTATATCCAAAGACTCTTCACAAAATAAGCAGCGAAGCGAAATTGGCTGCCCGATTGATGTAGTTAAGTTTAAGAAGAAGTTGATTGAGTCGCCCCACAATCAGCCGAGAATGTCATCACTGGGTATGGGTTATGTTCTTTTGATGAATCAGGAATGGAAGCCAAGCCATTTTTCCTTGGGTAAGCTGCTTTATTCGCTGGCTTTGGCTCCCGGAGAGGAGCAACGCTTAGCAATCTCCGAGCGGGCTGAAACGCTTGCCGTTACAGACAGTGAGTCTTCATCTTTCTTTCAGAGCAACCGCTATTCCTCCAGGCAAAGAGATGATATTTCGGCCCTCTTTACTACGGGGTTAGAAGATACGGTCACAGGTGGTTCAGGAACGGCCGGCGTCAATTTGGGTGCATCTCTGGGCAGTGGCACAAGTGCCGCGGGCGGAGGTAGTTACGGGCTTTTTTCAATTCTGGGCGGTGCTTCAGCACTATTTGGTATCGGCGGCTCCGCATCAGCTGCAGCATCTGGCTTTTACCAAAAGCATGAACAAGATTATACGAGTGAATTAACCCAGAACTTTCATCAGAATATTCAGCGGTCGGCCGAAAATCAAAGCCAGGCTAACCGCATCGGTGTTCGACTTGCTACTTCCACCGAGAGTGAAATGGTGACTACCAAGATCATTGCCAATAACAATCACTCCCATGCTTTGACAATGCAGTTTTGGGAGGTAGTACAGAACTATCAGCTAACCTCAAAAATCACCGGCGTACAGCTTGTTCTCTACATACCACTTGAAATCGTACAATTCCTGCCCACCGGCGTATCTCATATACTAACGCCTGGTGAACTTTATAATATGACTCAAGACGAATCCGGTAAGGAAAAATTTATGCGGCGCTATGATATGCTCATTAAGCATCACGACTCCATAGCTCAGTATCTGCCTTATCAGTATCGCCCAGGACTTAACCTCCTGAAAAAATTTGCATCTTATCCGCGTTGGGAGTTTCAGAGTGGAGAGTCGGCGGAAGGATTTACGCTACAGTTCAAGATTAAAGGAAGCTTTATGCCTTACGATAATCTAACGGCGGTTCTTCGCTTAAAAAACGGGGGTTATATCAACTCGACAAGCATAGATTATGAGACACATCAAATTGAACAGGGTTATTATTACAGTCAACAGGTTTTGGAGGACATCCGCCAGAAACGGTTAAACCCTGTAGGGACAGCCAAAGGCAACTTCGATATCCCGCCCGGTGTTATAGATGATGATTTTGCCTCTTTGGAGTTGTGTTATGGTTCTAAGCCGTTTAATTACACTCTCACTCCCTTTATACCACCATATATTAGTGATTTATTCTCAGGGAAAAGCATAGAAGAACTACCTGATATAATTTCCAGGTTATTCCCCATGCTGTATCAGCAGGAGGCTTTTAAAACCCCGGTCGTCAAACTATCGCAGTCGCAGCTTCGGACACTTGGCTCGTTGCGCATAACGGAGGTAGAACTAAGCGGAGATGGCGGCGGTACAACATATATCAGTTCACGTCGGGATGAGATGCTGACATCCAGAGCTTCCTATGCTATTTTCGATCGGGTTAGAACGATGACCTTTGAACAGCTGCAGGAAATTGAACGGACCTTTCAACATATAGTAGAAAATACCATGTTCTATTCCCAAACCGTGTGGGCTTCCCTTACCAGTAGTGAGCGGGCTATTATGCTGGAGCAATACACTATCGGCATTCCAAGTATGACGGGAGAGATCGGGGAAGAAATACCGCTGATGAACTGCGTCCAAAACGAAGTGTACGGTTTTTATGGCAACTGCATGCTCATGCCATTTGGTTACCCGCCTGAATTGGCAAAAAGTCTGGACACTTCCACCCGTGAGGTGCAAGATGCGCTGTATAGTTACCATAGCATGGCTTATCGCCCGATAACCACCATGATTTCCATGCCAAGCCGTGGAATGGTAGGTGAGGCCGTTTTAGGCAGCAGCAATGCCAGCGAGAAAATCGATCTCACTCGCTTCTGGAACTGGCAGGACTCGCCAATTACGCATGCCGACATCATCAAACCGTCAGAATTTAGTCAGCAACATATTATCAGCGATGTCACAGCGGCACCCGACAAGCTTGCTAAGACGGAAAACACTGTCAACATAAATACCGCTGGTGGCACACTACCCGAAGACTTGATCTCTAATATCACCAAGATACCGGCGTCCCCCGATCTGGTCGGGATGGAGGATTTGCAGAAATTTATCTCTACTCTAACAAGCACTGCCTCTTCTGAGCGTCAAGCTGTCATCAATAATGCCAGCACTATGACCAATAATGCCATTGCCGGATATGTAAATATGAAAGCCGGCTTAGGGATGAACGGAGAGGCAAAGAAGGATCAGAAGAAAACAGAAACTAAGGAGGATCCAAAGAAACCAACGGAGGATCCGCAGAAACCAGAGGATCCGCAGAAACCCTCCTGATCCGGACATTAGTGCTTTATTATATTTTAATTAGGGGAGGTCTAACATGGAGACTACAGATAAAGAACTGTATAGTGTTTTGCTTGACATAATAAAGCAGGAAAGTTCTCCTGAGGTTGTTGAGGCTCGCAATCTAATGCTTCGGCGCATAGCCATGGCAGGGGATATCAACCCCTCGCGCATTCCTGCTCCACAAAACATTACCCAGATCGGAGGGTATATAAACTTGCTGGAAAGTATCAAACAGGAAGATTTACGAAACCGAATGCTTGCTTCCGTGTTGGGGGTAGCTATGCCCGTCGAGGTAAATGATTTCCGTGAAAACGGACCGGAGCTGTTCTTTGCCCGGCGCGCCTCCGATCGTCCGGAGTGTGTACAAGCGGATACTCTGCCCCTGGCGTTTTATATGCGGAATGACTTTTTGGAGGCCTTTACGGGTGTACTTGCCTCGCTCCACGCTGTGGGGGCTTCGCTTCCTGTATATCTGACGTCCGCTCCGTTGTTGCCGCCTCTCTCATCCAGGCTGCCGTCTCAGGAGGATATCCTTGCTTTTCTCGGTCGTATTCTTGAGTTGGCTCCAACAGCAGCTTTTATAAATCCGGAACAAGACCCACTGATTGTTGCCGATGAGGATGGAAATGCTATTGTTTATGCCAGATCCGGCAATGTGCAGGAAACGACCGTTGTGAAGGCCTATGTCCGAGAGGGCGGAGGTTATGTTCTCAAAGAGGTTAGCACCAACCTTATTCCCATTACACCGATGATGCAGGCAGCAGGTTGGTATATGGACAAAAGAAACTCGGAGGATCAGAGCAAGCCCGATGATCCTGCCTTGGCGTTGCGCTGGAGGAATATAACGGGGCTGGTGCCCGGTCGGTCTGCCTTTGCAAGCGAGCTCAAATTGTTGTATACTCAAGCTCAAATCATCGGATCATGCCTGCGAGACATGCTTAGTGCTCTTTGGGATGGAGAAAAATTCGCTTGATACCCTTTGAAAGAGGGAAGGGACAGGAACCTTTGTGCTAGTTTAAAGACCCTTATGGAGATTGAATAAATTTGCCATCCTTCAGTTGTCATTAGAATATGAGAATAGACTGACCAATAGAAATCTTAAGGGGGTATTGACTATTTTAATGCCTTTTGTTATTCTTCTAGTAGTTAACTAAATTTTATATTTAAAAGTTTTATAGGGTTCCGCAGTTTCAATTAAGAACTGGTCTTGACCGAGATAAAACGCACAGATTACTGTGTTCACGGAAGGATAAAAGCCTGGGAGATATTTTGTGTATCTTCCAGGTTTCTTTATTGCAAATAATATAAAGGAGTAAGAATTATGCAATGGTTGTTTTTGGTTTTAGCAGGACTGTTAGAAGTGTGTTGGGCTGTTGGTTTGAAATATTCACACGGTTTTACAAAACTTGTACCAAGTATGTTTACCATATTGGGAATGATAGCAAGTTTCTATTTTCTATCATTAGCATTAAGACATCTTCCATTAGGAACGGCATATGCAATTTGGACAGGAATTGGTACAGTTGGTACTGTGATTTTGGGAATAATATTATTTAAAGAATCTATTGACCCCATTAGGTTAATTTGTATTGGATTTATAATAATTGGAATTGTAGGATTAAAAATTGTATCAGCTCATTAGTTGTATAATCTGGTTAGGATTAGCATAACCTGACCCGCAAAGATTGTATTAGGATTAGTGTGATCTCTGGATTGATCCCCAGGCTCCTTTGAATAGAAACGTTATACCGTGTAGAAATGATAAACAATGAACTCCCCGGTAGATAAACTATTAATGTAATTTTTCAGAAGTTAAAAAATATATATTGAAAAATATATATAAAAGGTGTAATATTACACTAATATAGAACCCGGGTGAAGTAAGGAGGAATTTACAAGGAAAGATACGGGAAAAATTTAAGAATGGAGGTATCAAATGGTGATTTCGATAATTGTTCCAATAGTGTTTTTAGCATTAGTTGGGTTGTTAATTGCCGGTGTGAAAGGCGACTCGAAAATAGGAGGCGAAGCAATGATTAAAAAAGTATACCTTTATCTAGTAGTGTTTACAACCTTAATGATGACCATTGGTGGGGGTGTAGCTGCATTTATGGCAATTGCTGATATGGTTGCACCGACTGGTTATTACCAAACTTTCGAAGATTATAAGCAAATTAGCCGGGAAAAGCTGGATCCTGAATCTAAAAATCTCACCGAAGATCAAATTAAAGAAAGATATGATATGATGGTCGCTGGGGAGAAAGAAAGACAGAGTGATCGGGCGACAAACAGTCTGATTAAGAGTTTGGGATGGATCATTATTCCCTTTCCGATTTTTATCTACTTTCAAAGGAAACTACGCGTAAAAGAAGCTTAAGATACCCTCCATCCATATAGAGCGGATATAACCTGATATCAAGGTCTACGGGACATTTTGCCCCCCCAGGGGTCGTACTTTTGGC
>JAQVLN010000044.1 GCA_028704155.1 Desulfitobacteriaceae bacterium | reverse complement strand
TCCCTCTCTCATATTATTTGTCGATAAATGAGATATTCGAGGGAGCGGGTTTTATTTCCCCTTTTTTGTGGCCATTCGTGCGGGTTTTCCGTGACCGTTTATGCGGATTTTATCATGGCCATTAACATCGTCGCCGGAAATGAGGCAGAATGTTTTCAAACGGGTGCTTAACTGGGAGGAATATCAGAAGGACCTTCCTGCAAGTATAGATAAGTTTGATTGGCGTACATTTCAACTGGAGTATCGAGATTATATTGATCTAGCCAAGATGCTTCAACTTGTTCCCGGAATAGGGGCTTTTGTAGGAGCTTATGCAAACTATAAGTTGATGGATAAATTGGGGGAAACAGCAATGAATGGTTATAGAATGCGCCTGCTGAAAGAAAAAACAATAAACCATCATTTTATATGATGGTTTATTGTTTTAAAAATAGCTAATTCTTCTTAAAAATTATCCCTTAAGGCGTTTTTCAAGAGCATCAACCTGATTAGTTAACTCCTTGGGAAGAGTTGGGCCATAAGTTGCATAGTGTTCACGGATGGAAGCAACTTCATTCAGCCATTGTGCTTTATCAATTTTTAGTAACTCAGCCATGTCGGCATCACTTACATCCAGTCCGGTACGATCGATGGCATCCAGGGTAGGCATATAACCGATTTCCGTTGTCACAGCTTTACCTTCGCCGGAACATCTCTCAATAACCCATTTCAGAACACGACTGTTTTCGCCGTAGCCAGGCCACAGCCATTTGCCGCTTTCGTCTTTGCGGAACCAGTTGACATAGAAGAGCTTAGGTAATTTGCTCGGATCAGGAGCATTGGCGCCAATGTCAAACCAGTGTTGGAGATAATCACAGACATGATAACCGATAAATGGCAACATAGCAAATGGATCACGCCGTACTTTACCAATATTGGCATCAATTGTAGCAGCTGTGATCTCTGAACCCATGATTGAACCCAAGAATACTCCGTGGTTCCAATCGAAGCTTTGGTGAACCAAAGGAATAGTGCTGGGACGACGTCCACCGATAAGGATGGCGGAAATCGGCACACCATTGGGGTCTTCCCAATCATCAGCAATTACCGGACATTGGCTGGCCGGGGTTGTAAAACGGGAATTTGCATGGGCTGCCGGATCCTTGGAATCAGGTGTCCAGTTATTACCCTTCCAATCGATTAAATGCGCCGGAGCAGGTGTTCCAATACCTTCCCACCAAACATCTCCATCATCAGTAAGTCCAACATTAGTAAAAATACTATTTCCGGCATCGATAGTCTTCATGGCGTTATAGTTGGATTCATAGGATGTACCGGTTGCAACGCCGAAGAAACCTGCTTCGGGATTAATAGCATATAATCTGCCATCTTTGCCGAATCTCATCCAGGCAATATCATCACCGACGGTCTCAACCTTCCAGCCAGGAATAGTTGGAACCAGCATTGCCAGATTGGTTTTACCGCAAGCACTTGGGAAAGCTCCAGTGACGTAATAGCTCTCGCCTTTAGGATTAGTAATCCGTAGAATAAGCATATGTTCAGCCATCCAACCCTCATCGCGGGCTTGTACAGAAGCAATACGCAGAGCAAAACACTTTTTACCTAACAGAGCATTGCCGCCATACCCGGAACCATAAGACCAAATAGCTCTTTCTTCTGGGAAATGGCTGATATATTTATTTTCCATTTCAGCACAAGGCCATTTTTCGTCTTTTTCTCCTGGTGCCAAAGGTTTGCCGACTGAATGTAGACAAGGAACAAATTCTCCATCAGAACCGAGTACTTTCATAACCGGGTCACCTATACGGGTAGTGATACGTAAATTACACACAACATACGCGCTGTCTGTTAATTCGATACCGATCTTGGAAAGCGGAGAACCGACAGGTCCCATGGAAAATGGAACAACATACAGTGTTCTGCCCTTCATGCAACCAGTGTACAATCCGGTCAAAGTTTTCTTAAGTTCTAGAGGATCGATCCAGTTATTTGTGGGACCGGCATCTTTTTCCGATTTTGAAGCAATGTAAGTGCGGTTTTCAACACGGGCTACATCTGAAGGGTCGCTGCGGAAAAGGAAACATCCCGGGCGTTTCTTTAATGGGGTAGCTAATCCTGCATCAACCAATAGTTGCATAAGACTGTCATATTCTTCTTGGGAACCATTAGCCCAAACAACTTTATCTGGCTGACATAATTCTGTAACTTCTTTTACCCATGCGTCTAATTTTTTATGGGCACTCATATTATTCACCACTTTCTTTGAATTTTTATGCTAAAATAATGATTTTAAACTATTCAACATAGATGGCTATGTATGACTAGAAAAAACCATTCACCCTCATTAATTATACTCAAAAAGAAAAATTTTAAAAGGGTTTAAAAAAAAATAAGGAAGGTTTTAGTATTAGAATCAATTATAGTCGGCAAAAAGGAGTTATTCTTGTGAAGATAGTACTATATATATATTAGGACTTTATGAATTAAAAAAATTGAAAGATGTGGATCGGAGGAATAGTTTGTTGTCTTTGCTTAAAATATTTATATTAATCTACTTTACTTGGAATGTTATAGTCTTTTTTACTATAAAGATTGATAAATGGCGGGCCCACAAGGGCCAATGGAGGATTTCGGAAAGAAACCTTCTATTAAAAGGTTTAGCTTTGGGAGCTGTAGGGCTTTATGCCGGGATGCAGGTTTTTCGGCACAAGACCTCCAGCTTGAAGTTTACGATAGGTGTGCCCTTGTTAATTGTTATAAATATTATAGAAGTTATTTTTTTGATTTACGCATATAATTATTCATTTCCTATATAAAATGAACAAGACAAATGTACTAAAATTCCAATTATTTTTCTGCTTTTCCTTCACTAAAATTTATATCACCTTTTAACTTTACAGGTGGCCTGTAAATTAATATCCCCAATTTATCTTAAACAATTTATCTTTGAACAATAAAGCTACTTAACAATTTGTTATTTTAATTCTGTGTCTTTAGATAGTCTCATAATAATAATCTGGGGTGAGATTATGTGGAAAAGGATTTTCAGAGAAATTGTTATAGAATTATATTGGACAAAAAAGAAAATAATAAGATATTGGAAACTGGATACACCTGCAGGATTCATGGGAATATTGACAGTGATCTTTGGTCTGGTTCTATTGGTAATAATCGCTCAAGGAGCTGCCAGGATTTTTCGATCATTTATTCCTTATGTATCCGGTGTAAAAATAGGCCAGGCTTACTGGTCGTCTGTTAATTTCGGATTTAAAGCTAGTCTGACATTTTTGCTTTTCCTTTCTTCGTTAATCCTCTTTGTAATTTTTAGATTTTTTTGGCGGCGCTAGGGCAATTGTTTGTATTCTGCTTCAGGGGTTACTTAATAAGAATACTTGCGTACCATAAAAAGTTATGATAATATTTTATTATTTAAGGGAGGGCAGAAATGTTAGAATTTGTTACTGGGGTATTAGTTACTCAAGTTTTCAATGGCATTATGATACCTGTACAAGTGATTATTGTATTTTTTACCTTCTATTATTTTATTCTTTCAATGTTTTGCCTTTACAGGAAAAAGGAAAATAAAGTATTAATTCCCGAGAAAACTTTTGCCATAGTTGTGGCAGCACATAATGAAGAAAAAGTTATTGAACCGTTAATTGACAATCTATTGCAAATAGATTACCCAAGCGAATTATATGATGTTTTTGTAGTAGCAGATAACTGTACAGATAAAACAGCTCTAATTGCCCGTAATGCAGGAGCTTCGGTTCATCAACGATTTAACAGCATTAAGAAAGGTAAAGGGTTTGCCTTGGAATGGATGTTCCATCGCTTATTCAAGATGGAGCGGCAGTATGATGCAGTAGTAATTTTTGATGCGGATAATCTGGTTAAAGATAACTTTTTGTCAGAAATGAACAGTAAGCTTTGTCAGGGAGAAAAAATTATTCAATGTTATTTAGATTCTAAGAATCCATTTGATACATGGGTTACTATTACATTTTCGATTGCATTCTGGGTAACTAACAGGCTTTTACAATTAGCCCGTTATAATATTGGCCTATCGAATATTTTAGGCGGGACAGGAATGTGTATTTCAACTGATGTATTAAAACAGCTCGGCTGGGGAGCTACTTCATTAACCGAGGATTTAGAGTTTAGTATGAAGGCCTTGAGTTGTGGAATCAAGACTTCCTGGGCGCATGATACAGCTGTTTATGATGAAAAATCTTTAACCTTTGCTCAGTCATGGCGGCAAAGAAAACGTTGGGCTCAAGGGCAAGTAGATGTTGCCGGCAGATACTTTTTTCCTTTGTTACTCAAGGGTATAAAAGAATGCAAATGGACTTATATTGATGCTGCGGTACATCTTTTTCAACCGGCTTTGGTTATGATAGCAACCTTTTTTATGCTTACCAATATGGTTACAGCCCTTCAACCGCATTATACTCATCTTTTTGCTTTAGTTATGCCATGGACAGGTTGGCAAATTCTGTCGGCAATCCAATACGTATATCCCATTGCCGCTTTAGCTTTGGATAGACTTCCTTGGCGTGCTTATTTTGGCTTAATATTATATCCTGTTTTTCTTTATAGCTGGGTTCCGATTGTTTTTTTAGGTTTCCTGAATTGCAAGGACAAGCAATGGTCACATACAGTACATACGCGGGCAATCAGTATCAAAGAAGTTACCAAACAAAAAAAGCTATCGGCTATTAATCGTAGTTGACTAATATTTAAGTATTGATTCTAAGTTTATAAACCTTCGTTAAATTGTGGCACTTTCCATCGAGATTAAGTGCCCTTTATTTATATAAATTCTTTTAAGAAAGAGTTTTTGTACTTTGAGATAAATCTCAATTTAAGCAAGTAATTTACTCATAATGTCTTTGTTTTTTGTAACTTTCTGTTATAATAATGCATGTATTTTATTTATAGATATAGGGGAGATGAGGAAATGTTACCAACACCGAAAAAGTTTTTTGTAACTGCAGCTAGTGCCGAGGGTCACAGCAGATTAACGGCTTTCGATAATGCTTTATTAAAAGCGAAAATTGGTAATGTGAATTTATTACGAGTCAGCTCAATTTTACCGCCGGGATGTGAATATGATCCTGCATTGGAAATTCCCGAGGGCTCGCTTGTTCCTACTGCTTATGGTTCCATTGTAAGTGATGTTCCGGGTGATTTGATTTCAGCAGCCATTGCTGTTGGATTGTCGGAGAATGTTTTTGGAGTCATTATGGAATACTCAGGGAAGTGTACTTCCGATGAAGCCAAAGCAATAATTACGAAAATGGTACAGGAAGCATTCAGTACCCGTAAAATGAACCTTGCAGAGATTAAAATAGCAGTTGCCGAACATAAGGTCGAGAAAATAGGATGTGCATTTGCAGCTGCACCCTTATGGTACTAGGAGACTGTTGTAAAAGTAGTTTTTCCGAAAGTTGATGTCCATATTTAGCACAAATCGCATATTTATAACACTATATATTGTGGTTTTTAAGACTTGCAATATTGATTTTTGGTGTTTTACAACAGACTCCTAGGATCATGGAAGGGCTTGGTTATACCTTCTGTTTTTTGTAAGCAAGAGTAAATAATTCTAAGGATGTGATCAGTATGGAATTGTGGTACACAGAGAAACAGACTCCTAATGTTGGGATTACATGTAAGATCAGCAAAACTCTGCATGATGAGCAGACTAAGTTTCAGCATATGGCAGTCATAGATACTGAACAATTTGGGCGTATGCTTGTCCTGGATGGTATGGTTATGACAACGATTAAAGATGAGTTTGTCTATCATGAGATGATCTCCCATGTTGCCTTGAACACCCATCCTAATCCTGAAAATGTTTTAGTTATTGGTGGGGGTGACGGTGGGGCTATTCGTGAAGTTACTAAACATCCAAAAGTCAAAAAGGCAACCCTGGTAGAAATTGATGCCCGCGTAGTAGATGTATCCAAAGAACTGTTGCCGGAAATAGCGGTAGCTTTAAAGGGAAATCCCAAGGTGGAAGTATTGATTGATGATGGTATAGCGCATATTAAAAATAAAGAAAAAGTTTACGATGTTATTTTGATTGATTCTACTGAACCAATAGGTCCTGCAGAAGGATTATTTTCCTTGGAATTTTATCGCCAAATTTATAAAGCTCTTAAAGAAGATGGGATAATGGTAGCGCAAACAGAGTCGCCATTTTTTAATAAAGACTTAATCAGCAGGGTTTATAAGGATATATCAAGTATTTTCCCCTTGACTAAACTTTATTTGGCTAATATTCCTACCTATCCCAGTGGCTTATGGAGTTTCACAATGGGTTCCAAACGGTGGGATCCGGAACAAATCGAGGAATCGAAGCTGCCACATCTTGATACTAATTATTATTGTCCGGAAATTCATAGGGCAATATTTAAACTACCGGGGTTTGTAAAGAATTTGCTTAAATAGTTAAAAAAATTAATAAATTTCAACTAAAAAAACTTTGACAGCTAATGATTTTTTGTGTATACTAAAATTCGTTAGTTGCGATGGGTGATTAGCTCAGCTGGGAGAGCGCCTGCCTTACAAGCAGGATGTCGGCGGTTCGATCCCGTCATCGCCCACCAAATTATTCTTTAAAACTTCACAGTAGGCCCCGTGGTGTAGTGGTTAACATGCCTGCCTGTCACGCAGGAGATCGTCGGTTCAAGTCCGATCGGGGTCGCCATTTAAGAAATGCCTCGGTAGCTCAGTTGGTAGAGCAGAGGACTGAAAATCCTCGTGTCGGCGGTTCGATTCCGTCCTGAGGCACCATTTTATGCGGGTGTAACTCAGTGGTAGAGTGTCACCTTGCCAAGGTGAAAGTCGCGAGTTCGAATCTCGTCACCCGCTCCATTATTGGCGGCATAGCCAAGTGGTAAGGCAGAGGTCTGCAAAACCTTTATCCCCAGTTCGAGTCTGGGTGCCGCCTCCAATCAAATAAGCCGAAGTGGCGGAACTGGCAGACGCACGGGACTTAAAATCCCGCGGGAGTTACATCCCGTACCGGTTCGATTCCGGTCTTCGGCACCATTCAATATTCAATCCTGGGTTTGTAGCTCAGCTGGTTAGAGTACCGCGTTGACATCGCGGGGGTCGGAGGTTCGAGTCCTCTCAAACCCACCAGTATATTGATGCAAATAACAAATTATATAAAAAATAATAACCATTGATTTCGATCAATGGTTATGTTTATGTGTGCCGGCATGGAACTACTGCAGAGGGACTTACAGGGAGAGCAACTTTGTTTATTACTGGTAAACATATTACTGGATAATGCGGACAAGAAACCCTGATCAGGGCGGTTTATATAAATATCAATGTGAACAGCTAATGCATGCATATACTGAAGAACTTCGATATGGAAGCAATAGAATGGTCTTTAATTACAATGTTATTAATTGAGTAATGTTTAGGTTATAATTGTTTCAAAGGGTTATAAAATAATTATTCAAGGAGTGTTAGCGTGAAAGAGGTAAGAGTCCGGTTTGCACCCAGTCCCACAGGTTTTTTACATATTGGAGGGGCAAGGACCGCTTTATTTAATTATTTTTTTGCGCGCCAAAATAAGGGACAATTGGTTTTGCGCATCGAAGATACGGATAGTGTGAGACAAAAAGAAGATTCGATTGGTCAAATTCTCGACAGTCTAAAATGGTTAGGTATTGACTGGGATGAGGGTCCTGATCAAGGGGGAGATTTTGGGGCATACTACCAGTCGCAAAGACTAAGTTTTTACTCGAATGCCGCCGCTGAATTAATTCAAAGCAGAAAGGCATATTATTGTTTTTGCACAGAAGAAGAATTGGAAACAGAACGTAAGAGACAGCGTAAGGAAGGAACCTTGATTCGCTATAGTGGAAAATGTCGTGAATTATCGAAAAATGAGGTTCGGGAGCGGCTGGAACAAGGGTTAAAACCGGTTATTCGCATAAAGTTGGCTGATTTTGATCAAATAATTGTAAATGATCTTATACGTGGACTGGTAAAGTTTAAATCCGATCAGTTTGATGATTTTATTATAATCAAATCAAATAGTTTGCCGGCTTATAATTTTGCTTGTGTTGTTGATGACCATGCTATGCGGATTAGCCATGTTATCCGAGCTGAGGAACATTTATCAAATACCCCTAAACAACAATATCTTTATGAGGCATTGGGGTATACAATTCCTAAATTTGCTCATTTATCTATGATTTTGGCTCCTGATCGCAGCAAATTGAGTAAACGGCACGGAGCAACATCAGTTAGTGAATTTAAAGATATGGGCTGTCTCCCGGAAGCAATCATAAATTATTTAACCCTTCTTGGTTGGTCACCCGGAGAAGGAAAAAGCGAGCTGATTTCGCCTGAACAAACAATACGTTCTTTTTCTTTGGATAAAGTATCGAAAACCGCAGCAGTTTATGATATTCAAAAGCTTGTATGGCTTAACGGTCAGTACATAACGGAGTATAATTTGGAGAAACTTACTTTATACGCTGTTCCGTTTCTTATCCAAGCGGGTATTGTATCCAGTATTGAAGCCGAACAAAATCATAGCTATATCTCAGCAGTTGTCAAAACAGTCAGGGAAAGAGTAAGAACATTACAAGAGCTCGCGGAAGCAAGCCGTTATTTCTTTAAAGATATAATTATGTATGATGAAAAAGGCAAAGAGAAATATTTTAGGCAAGAGAATGTAGCAATTTTACTTTCTGAAGGTAAAGAGCGTCTTGCTGGGATTGAGGACTTCAATGTGGAAAATACGGAGAAAGCTTATCGTAATTTAATGGAAGAACTCGATATTAAAGGTGGTCAGATAATTCATCCAACTAGATTAGCTTTAACTGGACGTACTGTCAGTCCGGGTTTATTTGATGTGATGGCCTTATTAGGTAAGAAAAGATGCCTGGAGCGTCTGGAACAGGCAATTGACTATATTAATAAAATGAAAAGCTAAGAAAGGGAAAGCTAGTGATATATAATTGGATTTTATTTTACATATCAGAGGAATATGGTGTTATTGAACTTTGTATTTTTGGAAATATTATTATATAATTAATTTTGTTGTTCCGGGATTGTGTAGCGGTAGCACGTGTGACTCTGGATCACATAGCCTGGGTTCGAATCCTAGTCCCGGAGCCAAAATGGCCCCATAGTCAAGAGGCCTAAGACGCCGCCCTCTCACGGCGGAAACAGGGGTTCGAATCCCCTTGGGGCTACCACATTTTGACCTCCCTTTTGGGTGGTTTTAATTTTTTCCTAATTTGGGCATAGCAACTGAATAAGTGAGGGCTTAGCTGGCAATAGTAGGGAGTGACTGTTTCCTGGGATGTATCTAAGAAATTTAATAATAATTTCCCTCGAAACTTTAGAACTGAAATATGACTCAAACCGGTTCATATACTCTACTATGGAGGGATGCCAGTGGAAAATTCCGTACAATTGGGTACAAGAAACTACAAGGATAGTATCAGTGCCCGTTTAAGAGAATTACGTGATAAAGATGCTTTGCCTATTCAAATTCAGGAGATTCAACAAGGCGAATATTGGTTGATTAAATGTAATTTTCAGAAATCTATGGCTGCTGATCCAGAGGAAGAACAAATATTTACTAAAATTCAGCTTTATTATTTAGCCAATGCTTTGACCGAGACAATTTTATTAAATTGGGAAAAAGATTATGTGTGCGAAACTCTTGGCCACAAATACAAACTTGGGAAGGGAGAGCGGTTGGTATTAATGCCAAAAGTTCTTCAATATCTTAGCGGGGATTTAGGATACAGCAGCAAGGCGTACAGGGAACAGCGTAGAGCTTCATTATTGACGCAAATTTTGACTTGCCTGGAAAGTCAAAATTCTTTCGATGTGGAAGGTTTTCTGCAATTTCGGGCGTGGGAGTATAAACATAAGGTAGATGAAGCTCTTGCTTATACAGTCGATGAACATATTTTACAAAAGGAATATTTAGAGTTTATTAAATTGCTCAAGCATTTCCTGAATACCCAGCCTTCACGGTTAGACACCTTACATGTCGCGATTAATTCAGAGGGAAAATTTAACCTTTTTAATGATTCGGGGGAAAAAGTTACAGGCCAGTTTGTGGATAACTATGCACTGACTGATGAGGGTGATGTCGAATTGTCTTATGAAGATTTGCTGATTAGTTCGCTGATTGCTGTTGCCCCCAGACAGGTTGTCTTGCATATTTGTTATAATGGTTATCGTGATAACCTTCAGTTAGTGAGAAAAGTTTTTAAAGACAGAATTAGTTATTGTTCAGGCTGTGTAATTTGCGAGAAACTTTAAAATTAAAATATAATATGATATAATTTACGAAAAATGCTGATAGCAAAACGATGATAGGAAAAAGTAACCTGGATATATGCGTAAGAGAGGAAATGTCCTTGGCTGAGAGCATTTCTCGCAGATTGACTGGTGAAAACCATCCTGGAGTGTTAGGCTGAAAGTTGAGTAAGTAAGCTAACCGTTTCCTGCGTTAAAGGATCAAAGCAAGACGTTTTAGTCGTTAATTTGGGTGGAACCACGGGAGAAAACTCTCGTCCCTAGCGGGCGAGGGTTTCTGTTTTAGAAAATACTGGTTTTAAGAGAAATTTATTGAGGGGGGTCTTAGCATGATAAGAATTACTTTAAAAGATGGATCGGTTCGTGAAGTGGAGCAGGGAACAACAATCCTCGAACTCGCCGGCTCTATTTCACGTAGTATAGCTAAAGCTACTATAGGCGGAAAGGTGAATGGCGAAACTAAAGATCTTTTGTTTCCTTTAAATGAAAGTGCCAAGGTAGAAATCATCCCGCTTGAGAGTGAAGCCGGTTTAGAAATCCTGCGCCATTCAACTGCTCACCTGCTTGCTCAGGCGGTACAGCATTTATTTCCCGGGACAAAGTTTGCGATAGGTCCTGCAATAGCCAATGGATTTTACTATGATTTTGATTCAGAACATGTTTTTATTCCTGAGGATTTTCCGGTAATTGAAGCTGAAATGCTTCGGCTTGCCAAGGCTAATAATCCTTTCCAGCGAAAAGAACTTGCCAGACAAGAAGCTTTGGAATTTTTCGCGGGAAGAGGTGAAAAGTACAAGGTGGAACTCATTGAAGATCTTCCTGAGGATGCAACGATTTCTATGTATACGCAAGGGGATTTCACTGATCTTTGTGCTGGTCCACATGTTCCGGCTACCGGAATCCTGAAGGTTTTTAAACTCTTAAACCTTGCTGGTGCTTATTGGCGCGGTAATGAAAACAATAAAATGCTCCAGAGGATCTATGGCACTGCTTTTGCGAAAACGGCAGATTTGGAAGATTATCTCTTCAAGATTGAAGAGGCAAAACGCCGGGATCACCGCAAGTTAGGTCTGGAACTGGATCTCTTCAGCTTGCACGAAGAAGGTCCGGGGTTCCCATTTTTCCATCCTAAAGGTATGATCCTGCGCAATGAACTCGAGGACTTTTGGCGGCAGGAACATCGTAAGCGTGATTACCAGGAGATCAAGACTCCGATTATCCTGAATCAGGCCCTTTGGGAGCAATCCGGGCACTGGGACCATTATCAGGACAATATGTATTTTACTAAGATTGATGATGATAATTATGCTGTTAAACCAATGAATTGCCCGGGCGGGATGATCATGTACCGTACCCGGATGCGCAGTTATCGTGATTTGCCAATGCGGGTTGGTGAATTGGGTTTGGTTCATCGCCATGAACTGTCAGGTGCCCTGAATGGTTTGCTGAGAGTAAGAAACTTTACCCAGGATGATGCCCATATATTTATGCTGCCTTCTCAGATTAAAGAAGAAATTGTTGGGGTTATCGAATTAGTGGACTATTTTTATAAAATATTTGGTTTTGAATACAATGTCGAACTTTCAACCAAGCCGGAGAATTCAATGGGGGCTGATGAAACGTGGGAAATGGCTACCAGGGTTTTACAGGAAGCACTTGAGGAGAAAGGAATAGATTACAAGGTTAATCCTGGTGATGGCGCGTTCTATGGACCAAAAATTGATTTTCATCTGCGTGATTGTCTGGATAGGACCTGGCAATGCGGTACTATCCAGCTTGATTTTCAAATGCCGGAAAAGTTTGATTTAACTTATATCGGGGAAGATGGCCAGAAACATCGTCCGGTTATGATTCACCGGGTAGTTTATGGAAGTATTGAAAGGTTTATTGCTTTGCTTACTGAGCACTATGCAGGAGCTTTTCCTGTTTGGCTGGCACCGGTTCAGGTTCGGATCCTGCCGATCAGTGAGAAGCACCATGAATATGCCAAAACTATCGAAAAACAAATGAGGGACTTGGATATCCGGGTTGAGGTTGATCAACGGCGTGAAAAGATTAATTATAAAATCAGAGAGGCTCAAACCGAAAAAGTACCCTTTGCTCTGATTGTAGGTGACCAGGAAGCCGAGGCAGGAAGTGTTGCAGTACGTCGTTATGGAGAAAAAAATGCCGGAGTAAAAATGCCTGCAGCTGATTTTTTGGCGCTTATTTCCGAAATAATTAAAAATAAGACCGGCACTACAAAAACATGAATACCGTAATTTACTATAATCATGATTTGACATGGAAGAAGATAAAAGATATAATAATTTTGTTAAGTAGAAGCCATCTGCTTCTCACCTCATGGCAGGTGCTGATGAGTGTATCTTCGAATCCAGGGCTTTGACAGTTTAATGCTCTTGATATTATTGAGGACGGGTGGCAGTAATGTTACCTGTCCTTTTTGATTAGCTATTGACAAATTGTTTTGATATTTTGAATATAAAATTCGGGGGTGGTTTCTTATTAGTAAGGACTTACGGATTAATGAGGAAATCCGAGCTCGGGAAGTTCGTCTCGTAGGTGAAGATGGCGAACAACTTGGGATTATGCCGGGTCGGGATGCCTTGAGGGTATCGGTAGAGAAGTCTTTAGATTTGGTTGAAATTGCGCCAATGGCCAAACCGCCGGTATGCAAACTTATGGATTATGGGAAATATAAATATGAGCAGGCAAAAAAAGATAAGGAAGCGCGCAAACACCATAATACTACGGAAATTAAAGAGGTTAAACTCCGGCCCAATATTGAGGATCATGATTTTGAAACAAAGGCCAGAAATGCTATCCGCTTTTTAAATGACGGGGATAAAGTCAAGGTAACCATAATGTTCAGGGGTCGGGAAATTACCCATCCTGATCTTGGAAAGGTTTTGTGTGTTCGGCTTGCTGAATTCTGTAAAGCTGCAGGAACTGTTGAACGTGCAGCTAAACTTGAAGGTCGCAATATGATAATGATTTTAACCCCGATTAAACATGACTAATAGAGAGGGGGCTTACTCATATGCCAAAAATGAAAACTCATCGTGGTGCTGCGAAGCGCTTCAAAAAGACAGGAACAGGAAGAGTAGTTCGTCATCATGCTTTTACCAGTCACATTTTGGAGAAGAAATCTTCGAAACGTAAACGTCAACTTCGAAAATCTACTATTATGAGTGCTAGTGATGTTAAACGTATTGCCAACATGATTGCTTACATGTAAGCAAAAGTATAAGAGACAATAAAGGAGGTCTTCGCTATGGCCCGTATAAAAAGAGGGGTAACGAAGCATCGTAGGCATAAAAAGATTCTTAAATTAGCCAAGGGATACCGTGGTGCGAAAAGCAAGCTTTTCCGGCCTGCGAATGAGCAAGTGTTAAAATCTTTGGCATATGCTTACGCGCATCGTAAAGATAAGAAGGGCGATTTTCGTAAGCTTTGGATTACTCGTATTAACGCAGCTGCCCGGTTGAACGGAATGTCTTATAGCCGGATGATGAATGGTTTAAAATTAGCCGGTGTGGCAGTTAATCGTAAGATGCTGGCAGATCTCGCGGTTAATGATGCTGCAGCCTTTACTCAATTAGTAAATACTGCTAAGGAAAAAGTTAATGCTTAAGTAAAAGGGTGCAGATGCGCCCTTTTTGTACTATGCGTGCCCAGATAAGTATAAGTGCAACTAAGGTTTGGTCTGTGCATAAAGGCTTGGTAAAGCCAAGTTTTCTTTACACTATTCGGCTATTAGACCCCCATACTTATATAAGTACCAGCAGAAAAAGAAAATTGACTGAGTGAGTAGCTCCGGAGCGATGGTGAACGTGCACTTGGATCTCCCAAAGTGGCTAAGCTCGTCAGGCTTCTTTTTGCGGAGGTGAGGATATTTGTTGGTGTCGCTGCAAAATGAACAGGTAAAACAGGTTGTCAATTTACGTCGGCGCAAGGGACGTGAAGAGGTCAGGCAATTTCTAGTTGAAGGGCGTCGTTTTGTCGAAGAAGCTTTAAACCAGGAAGCCAGGGTTTTGAGAGTCTTCAAATGCCTAAAACGGGAACAGCCGGAATGGAAACCATTATTGGGAAAATTGAAAAAAAAACAAATCCCGATTATCGAGATTGATGAACGGATATTGTATAAAATTAGTTCAACAGTTGAACCTCAAGGGGTTCTTGCCGTAGTGCAGCAACCAAGTTTCACTTGGGCAGATTTCAGGATAGATTCTCGGACTGTGCTGTTAATTATTGATGGCGTCCAGGATCCCGGTAATTTAGGCACCATTCTCCGTACAGCTTTGGCTGCTGGGGTAAACCAGGTCTGTCTAAGTAAAGGAACTGTCGATGTTTATAACAATAAGGTTTTGCGGAGTACCATGGGGGCAATTTTTTCTTTAAAAATTCTATCGGACCTGTCAGCAGGAGAAATTGTCGATTATTGTAGTTCGAGGGCATTAAAGTTAATAACAGCCGATCTTCAGGGCGAAGTAATCTACGGTACAGAAATGCTTAAACCGCCATTGGCTTTAGTTGTTGGCAATGAAGCCAATGGCCTGTCTCCGCTATTTCGTGATTTGGCCCAGCAACACTTAAAAATACCGATGGATAATAATATAGAATCTTTAAATGTGGCTATGGCAACCGGTATCTTACTTTATGAAATTGTCCGGCAACGGGATTTCAGCTAGCTGGTTTTCTTGTAAAAAACATTCGGGATATGCTATAATCTGTATGAACCGTAAAAGAATCCATACCGGGAAAGGTGGGCTTTATCTTGTCACCTGCGGAGTGGTTTTGGAGGATTTTTGAAGTAACAGGTTCTCCCAACGCATATTTACTCTATCGAAAATATATAAATCAATAATATTTGTATAAAGCGATGAGCAGGT
The DNA here is from genome assembly GCA_028704155.1 of Desulfitobacteriaceae bacterium. Classification (GTDB taxonomy): domain Bacteria; phylum Bacillota; class Desulfitobacteriia; order Desulfitobacteriales; family Desulfitobacteriaceae; genus UBA2264. The sequence goes on along the minus strand of JAQVLN010000044.1, from coordinate 1,519 downwards.
AAAAGGAATATTTATTTTTCAGGGAGGAATGGCCAGAGACTGTAAGCCAGCCAAGAAATATTCCTCCTTGATAAAGGTTGAAATTCACCTGGGAGTGGCTTATTGAAGAAAAGTAGGTAAGTCCGGTTTCCTCCGTTAAGGGAATTATAAGTGTAGTCTTATTTGGCTAAAACTGGGTGGTATCACGGGAATGAGTTCTCGTCCCTTTTGTTTGGGATGCGGAATTCTTTTTTTATACTGTGTTTTGAACAAGAACTGACAGGAAAGGGTGATAATATTGAAGGATGAGGTTCGTCGTATTGAAGAAGAAACACTGAATAATTTGAAAGCACTAACTTCTTTGGAAGAACTTCAGGAGCTAAAGGTTAAAGTATTGGGCAAAAAGGGTACATTTACAGCTCTTCTAAGAAAAATGGGAGGCCTAAGCCCCGAGGAACGACCGGTTTTTGGACAAATAATTAACGAAGTTCGGGACAGGTTGGAAAAGGCCTGGAGCGAACACAGTGCTTATTTGGAAGAAACTGCTCTAAAAAAGCAGTTGGACAATGAACGCCTGGATATAACATTACCGGGGTATAGCCTTGTTCGCGGACATCAGCATCCTCTGACAAAAGTTATTGAAGAGATTGAATCAATTTTTTTGGGAATGGGTTTTCAGATTGCTGAAGGACCGGAGATTGAAACAGATTATTATAATTTTGAAGCCCTTAATCTTCCCAAAGATCATCCGGCCAGGGAAATGCAGGATTCTTTTTATATCACTGAGGAAATTCTTCTGCGTACCCAAACTTCACCGGTGCAGATTCGGACTATGGAAAAACTATGTCCCCAATTGCCTGTAAAAATAATTGCTCCCGGCAAGGTTTACCGTAATGATGATGATGCAACTCATTCGCCGATGTTCCATCAGGTAGAGGGTCTGGTAGTCGATTGCGGGATACGTATGTCTGATCTGAAGGGAACCCTTCTGAATTTTTCGCGCCAAATGTTTGGTCCTGACCGGGAGATACGTTTACGTCCCAGTTTCTTTCCTTTTACGGAACCGAGTGCAGAGGTTGATGTTTCCTGTATGCTTTGTGGCGGCGAGGGCTGCCGGATTTGTAAGAATATTGGCTGGATTGAGATTTTGGGTTCCGGAATGGTTCATCCGCGGGTCTTGGAAATGGGCGGATACAATCCTAAGGAAGTCACTGGTTTTGCTTTTGGTATGGGAGTAGAACGGATTGCAATGCTTAAATACGGCATTGACGATATGCGGCTGTTATTCGAAAATGACATGCGCTTTTTGCGGCAGTTTTAGGGGGGATAGTAATGAAAGTCAGTCTTAATTGGTTAGGACAACTTGTTGATATTAAGGAAAGTGCCGAAAATCTCGCCGAATCTTTAACGTGCGGTGGTAAAGCAATTATAAAATTCGTTGATGTTTGGGAAAATGGCGATGCTGCGCGAGACTTTCCGGTACTCGAAAAACTTCTTCAGGGCTTCGTCATTTCGCAGGATGTCAAGGATACGGCGTACA
>JAQVLN010000142.1 GCA_028704155.1 Desulfitobacteriaceae bacterium | reverse complement strand
CCAGTATTTATGAGGATGGTGTTGCTAATATAAAAACCTTAGGTGGAAAGGAGGTACAGGGAGATAACCGTTGGATAAATACTTGTAACAGAATTCGCAAAAAACATTACAGAAGACATTAGAATTAGTGAGACAATTGAGTATCGGGACAGACCTTATTATTATTTCTTTATTACGAAAATTAAAGGGGGAAAACAGAATGAAAAACGCAGATCCCGGTCCGGTGGCAGCCCTGGCAATCGCAGCAGGTGCCAGCGCAAATGGCGCATTTACAGCAGGTTGGATTCCGGCAAGCCCCGGAGCAATGTTAGGCACAGGAATTATTACCTTGGTCACTGGAATTGTATTATTAGTAATGACTGCGGTAGGTCTTATGAGGAATTCTATCGGCGATAATCCTGGTACTACCATGTTTGCAGCACCAATCTTCGGAATATTTGGACTTGTTTGGCTTAATATAGGAGGCTGCATGATTTTCTGGCAAGATGGAATGCAATATCCCATGGGATACCTGATGATATTTGTCACATTATATTCGCTGGCCTATGTGTACTATTCCTGGAGATTAAAAATCCCCTCCCACATTCTTTTGTTCGTTATGGTTGTTATCGGCTGCGGCGCCTCCGCCCTCGGTAATTTAGGCCTGTGGGCTATAGGCGGCATGGTATGTGGCGTTGTTTTCTTTCTGCTGATGTTTGTCGCTCTTTATATCGTCTTTAAAGAGCAGCTTGTTGCGATATTACCGCCAAAAGAGTGAACTCGTTCAGCTTAAGCTGAACATCCAGTATTATAATTCCCGTTGGTAGAAATACAACACAATAATTTCGAACTGTTACTGGATTTCAAATACAGATATTTCATGTAGAGAAAAACTATTTAAAGTTGCTGCTTTGAACAGTATTAAGACAGAGATGTTTTAATGCTGTTTTTTTATTAGTGGAAAGCTGTATTTTGTTAAGGGTGTTGCGTTTTGATCGAGAAGCCAAAAAGGAAAGAAACCAGACTGGCGGTATGTTGGATAATAAAAGAAGCATTATTAATAAAAAATTTAAAATGTACATCCCAAAAAAGGAATTTTAACAAGTATATAGAATACTAATAATATTAAGAAAATTTAGATTGGAAAACTTTATAAATGAGCAGGATAAATGATTGTAAGTCATTTATTAAACATGTGCTACCCAGGGATATTATCCCAAACCTAAAGGTTTGGACAGTAATATTTTGAACAGCATGAAACAGTTTTTCTGTTTTTATGCTGTTTTTCTGGTTATAATAACTCCTGTCCTTAGGGGAGGTGGTATTTATGGTTTGAAATGTAACTATTGTAAGCTGTTTAAACAAAATTATTGAGGTTTAATAGTCAACCTGGTAATTAATTTAGTTTCATTAGACACTTCAAAGTATCTAAAGGAGGAAAATTTCATGAATTTAGAAAATAAAGTTGCCATAGTTACCGGAGGAGCAAGCGGCATAGGTTTGGCAATTACCCAAAAATTTTTAAAGGATGGAGCTAAGGTTGTGATTGCCGATATTAGTGATAGTGGCCAGGAAGTCGCTAAGGGGCTTGGTGATGAAAGCAAGGTGCGGTTCTTTAAGGTTGACATTGCCGATCCAAACCAGGTGAAAGAAATGATTGCCCAAACAGCCAAGTGGTATGGGTCTGTCGATATAGTGGCAGCTAATGCCGGTATTCCGACTGATACACCTATTCATTTGGAAGAGCCTGAAGCACACCAAAAGGCTTTAGCTATCAATCTAAGCGGGGTCTATTATACTGATAAGTATGCTATTGAACAAATGCTTAAACAAGGAACAGGCGGTTCAATTATCAATACAGCCTCCATCCTTGGTTTAGTTGGTGATCCTGACGCAATTACTTACTCTGCGACAAAGGGTGGAATTGTTAATTTGACACGTTCCCTTGGGACTGCGTATGCCAAGGAAGGAATTCGTGTGAACGCCATTGCTCCCGGATATATTCGTACTATTTTGTTGGACCAACTGGATCCAGACAAAATAGCAGCAATGTCTGATGTTCACCCCATCGGAAGACTTGGCAGGACAGAGGAAGTTGCCAGCGTAGTAGCATTTTTAGCCAGTGACGAAGCTTCATTTATCGCAGGTACAACAATAGCTGTGGATGGTGGTTATACAGCACAATAACTCTGAACCTTAATGGATTCCAAAACATATATTTCAGAAAGAGATTATTAAGTTGCTTTTTGATATGCTGCCAAGAATATTTTCCAAAGCTGAAAGCAGCTAAACAGCTTGGAAAGTGATACTATGTACAGCATTATAACAAAGGTTTGTTCTCAATGCTGTTTTTCTTTTAAAAATTTTTATATAAATTTTTATATAAAGGAGAGAACTGAAAATGTTAAAAGATAAAGTTGTCATTATTACCGGTGCTGCCAATGGAATAGGCAAAGAGGCAGTGAAAGGTTTTGCAGGTCAGGGAGCTAAAGTAGCCTTGGTAGATTTGAATTTGGCTGCACTGGAAAAAGTTGCCCAAGAGTTCAATCTCCAGAAAGATAATTGTTTGTTATTGGCTGCTGACGTATCCAAAGAGGAACAAGTTAAACAATATGTGCAAAAGACTAAAGATACCTTTGGAAAAATAGATATTTTCTTTAATAATGCAGGAGTTGAAGGGGCAATCAGTTTAATTACCGACTACCCGGCAGATGCTTTGGATTCAATTATTAATGTAAATATAAAAGGAGTATTCTACGGGTTAAAATATGTGCTGCAGGTAATGGCAGAGCAAAAATCCGGTTCAATTATTAATACTTCCTCTGTTGGCGGATTAAAAGGAATGCCTACTACAAGTGCATATGTTGCTTCAAAGTACGCTATTATCGGACTTACTAAAACCGCAGCCCTTGAATTTGCTGAAAGTGGAGTCCGGGTTAATGCTATATGTCCGGCTATGATCAATACCCGGATGATGCGGTCTATTGAAACCGGCATGTCTTCTGATGATCCCAATACGGCAAAAGATCAGTTTACAAGTATGATTCCCTTGGGTCGATATGGTGAACCAAATGATATTGTACAGGCTGTTCTTTTCTTGGCTTCAGAAAATGCTTCCTTTATAACTGGTGCAGTTTTAGCAGTTGATGGTGGTTTTACGGCATAAATAACAGAGAAATATAATAATCTGATAGTATATTAATTAATGCAGGACTTTCTTGTTTGCTCTTATGACGGATTAAGTAACCGGTGGCAGACAGGCTAGTGACCTGTATTTTTCTTGTCTAATAATTATTCTGATGTTATAATATATAATACATAAATAACTGAATATAATTAAATTAGTAATATTAAGTAATCAACTGATTGTTCCCATAAGTTATTTTTTGATGATCTATGATCTATGTCCAGACTAAATCCTCCGCTTGTGAATAGAAAAAGCAAGGTTAATTTCTGGAACAAGCCGAGTTATCAGGCGATTACGTTTTTCTGGTATAAAATTTTATTTCGAGGTTGGAGGGAGGTTGGAGGATAATCAAGAATTATAATCAAATTGTAGCGAATATAAAATCCGGAACAGCAAGAATTTATAAAGAAATTTATGGCCAAGGTCCGACTAATCTTTATGCACATGTATGGAAAGATGTTCTGATACTTAAAATGGAAGGTGTTCTTACAAAACTGGAGCAGACTTTGTTATCCTCAGTGGAAGGTGAGGCTTTGGTTTATAAAATAAGGGATCACTTCGTCAGCAATTTCTTCATAAGTGGAGGAGGTACATATAAGCAGTGGCTGGAAGAAGAAGCTAGCAATAAAATGGAGAGCTGCAGCTACAATATGGACAAAGAGAAAAATACATTATATATTTTTTTTATTTTTGAAAATAAATTATTAAAGGAAGTTTAAGCAACAAAATATATAGAAGCTGGAAATATGTTTATCTATTTCTTGAATAAAACTAGTATAAGAGGTTAATAATAATGAAGACGATTAAACAAACTGAAGCCAACATTAAAAGCGGAATTACAAGAATTTATAAAGAAGTTTTTGGACAGGGACCCGATAGTATTTACGTAAATTTATGGGATAATGTTCTTACTTGTGAATTGGTAGGTGCCCTTACTTGCTTGGAAGCAACCTTGATTGTCTCACGGGAAGGTGAAGAATTGGTTCACTCAATCCGCAACCATTTCTTAAGTGTGGGGGGGACCCGATTAAGCACTGGCTGGAAGAACAATTAGAAAATAAAATAGAAGGCCGCAG
>JAQVLN010000141.1 GCA_028704155.1 Desulfitobacteriaceae bacterium | reverse complement strand
CAATAGATATCCACATTGAACGAGCCTATTTGTTTCTCTGTTTCAAGAACATTCAAAGCAAACCCGAGCTTTTCAGTGATATATTCAATATTATTAGCAAGCCAGGCGGTAAAATCCGCTGCTTCATGTTTCCATATCTCTCTGATATTAACGTAAGAAAGTTTGCTGATTGTCAATTTATACCTCCTCTCCCTGACTTGTTGTATCTCGAATTAAAAGCCGTCATATTAATAACAGGCTAAATTTTTAGTACGCCTATATTTCTGCATCATCTCTATGACTTTCAAAGGATTGATTAATAAGATACATTGCCATGTCAAGCTGTGTGGGCGCGGAAAGCCGAAACTCCACATCCCCATTACCCCAGTGACCAGCACTTGAAATATCCTTGCACAGGTTATGCGGGTCGTAAACTTTATCAAAGGGCATATTCAGTGTAAGAATCAGCTCTTTTTTTAGTGGTATAATGTCAACAAAGTTTGTGTCTGTTTTATAAGCAATATAAACCTTCTTATATTCCTCATGGACTGATGTATCAAGGTTAAGAATTCTCCGGCGAAGCAAATTAAACAAACTCAGAGTTTCTTCACTCATGGAATTGATGTGTTTATTCTTATAGTCTTCCTGGAATAGGTGCGCTGCCAACTCTTCCTGGCTGTATTTTTTATAACTGCTTGCAGTCCAGCTCTTAAATACTTGGTAGGCTGTTAAAATAGCACTTTCCCAAGAATCTTTGATATGTGCAGCTAATTCAGTTGTATGGTTCCATGGGAATGTTACCAGCCTAACCCACCGACCGCTTGACCAGCGGTCAGAAAAATCTTCTATTTTACTAAAATAGTAATTTTCAAATCTTTCACTATAGCTCCAATCAAGGCAAAGAGAAATCTCGTAGCTATCACCAACACGCTTAAACCGAATTATCAGCCAATTCCCTAAATTCACGGATATCATATTACCGTCCCGGTAGGTGACCGACAAAATATGCTGGGCCTGGTCTAAATCTACAATACGCGCAACTTCCTGAATGATCTCCTTCGCGGCAATAAGATCTTTTTCTGCTGGGAATACATTAATCAACATCTCTTTTGCTGTTATTTTATAGTCTTCGATGTCTTTATATTCTGGAATAGGCCAAACCTCTACAGCTGCTTTTGATAATTCCTCTGCCCGCTTCTTAATCTCTTCCTCATTCCAAGTATCCAAGTTAGCTAGGTTTTTGTTTAGATGAAGAGGGCTGTCAGCAAAACCACCCTTCATATCCCGTTTTTCATTGAACGGCCTGTCACTTAATTCCGAGTTATAACCTGTAAGGGTTAAATTCCCTATCGTGTGCAGATAATTTGCCTGTACATCTTTCCAGTTGTCACCAAGCTCCTTACGCCACTCTAACGATAGATTATTATTTTGAGGCATGATGTGTTCAATTGTATAATTTCCGACCATCATCTTCTCTTTGCGGCCAAAATTTTCAAGCTTATCTAATAAATAATTACGGCTTTGATAATTATAAACATCTTTGGCCATAAACTCCCTAATGAATTCATCATTCCGCGGAAATCTCCTATACGACCTTTTGCGTAACAGTGCTATTTCAAGGCTTTCTAGATATTTTTCCTTATCAATTTCTTTCATTAGTGTCGAAAAGGTTTTATTAAGCGAATTAGTAGGAATACCGCAGATGGACCTGCGAAAAACATAACTCTCCACTAACCTTAAAATAGTTATGAAATCCTGACGCGCTAATCGCTGATTTTCATAATCATCATAAACTTCCAGAAGAAAGGGGAAAGATACATCTGTCTTGAGGGCAGTAATATCCTTCAGGACATCATTAATTTCCGGTTCAGTGTCTTTCAAAAAAACCAACTTAGTAAAATGCTTAGAATACCGGTACATGTCAGCCATTATTTCTTTAGTAGTTTTTTTCGCATCAAAGCTATAAAACCTTTTAAAACAATCGTAAACCTCTTTGATTTTCGGAATATTACCCATCTTTACAGTTAAATAATCGCGCATAAAACGGTCAAATAGAGTAGTATCACCATCCTGAATCAGTACCTTTTCCATAGGGTACCAGTAATCGCGGTAAATTTCCTCTTGACCATTAGCATCTAAACCCATCAAAACAAAATTCCGGATAAGATCGGTTTGAGAGAGTTCTAGTCCCGTTGAGTTTAAACTCTCAAAAATCAGTTGGGGGTTATCATAATTTCGATCCAGGGCAATATCAACGACAATCAACTTTTCTATACCGCGGTATATGGTATCGAGGTCAAGCCCACATTTTGTGATACGGTCGAGAAAAAAGTTATAATTGTCAACAACGCGCTTAGAAAAAGGCTCTGGCAACTCCTTACCTTCCAATAAATTAATCAATGTCCCCTTATCTCTTTTATTTAATATCAACTTATAGCGTAGTTCTCCACTTTCTTCACTATTAAATAGATAATAGTTGTTTATTTTGCTTCGGCTGATCCTACACTTGCCACTTCCCTCATCGATAATACGGCTAAAAGCCGCTAAGAGTAACGATAGCGTTGTCAAGCGCTGCTGCCCGTCAATTACCAACAATTTAGGAGGAGCAGAAATATTTGCAGAATAAATCCCTTTTTCTATATAGACAATGGAACCTATAAAATGACCGGCAACAAAATCATTAACCGCCGCCCTTTCAATATCGTCCCATAACTGCTGACACTGCTTAATTGTCCAACTATAGGTTCGTTGATAGATAGGAATAATAAACTGCTTTGGCCCCTGCATCAGTTTTAAATAATTGGTCTCAAGAGCCTTCATGCTGATCCCTCCTGAAGAAAGTTCTGTCTACCCTTTCTGTAATCTTATAAACACTTCAATTATAATCAATGCACATCCTAAATTGGAAACCTGATAGAGAGGTCAATTGCATGTACCTTCGGGGTCCCCTTTCTTTTCCGTTCCGATGCTTCAACATCTCCAATATAAAACACCCAATTGCCTTCCAGGTTTCCATGAAATGCTTAAGTATTATTTAATCATCAACACTAATAAGAACAATCCTCCTCTCAAACCCGCCCCTATCTCTCCTCTTCTCCTCCGCCATCTTCACCAAATCAGCGAAAGACAAGCCATAAGTGCTCCCTAAAGCAGCAACAACCTCCAGAATATCTGCCAGCTCTTCTGAACTGCCGCTCTCCATAAACTCATTTACCTCCTCCAGCAGCTTCTGCCGGAGGAGATGCTTATATTCGGCTTCATCGGCCTTCCGTATACATGCGTTTTTCCCAGATGCCTGAATAATTTGCGGTATCCTATCCCTTACAAGCTTGTTGTAAACCTTCTTCACTCTTCCCCCTCCTCCAGATAAGGCACCAGGCTCTTTTTTATTCTCCTTATTCCACCGCGGGGGTCAGGCACATCCCCGGAGTAGCGGGGGATCACATGCACGTGGAGGTGGAAGATGGTCTGCCCGGCGACAGAGCCGACATTAACACCGATATTGTATCCGTCAGGGTGAAACCGCTGATCCAGTTTATCTTTCACTTCGATTATCAAACGGGTTATTGCGTCCATTTCCTCAAGTGTGGCATCGAAAAAGGTTTCTACATGCCGCCTGGGAACTACCAGTACATGTCCGCGGTTAACCGGATAATTGTCGAACAAAGCTACAGCTAGTTCGTTTTCCGCAATTACTTGCTCTGGCCGTATTTGACAGAATACACAGTGGGACAAAATGATCACCCTTTATATCAATCTTTATAACGTCTCCGGAAATAATCGGTTCCTCTGTATATTAGAATATCATCCACATGAAAAGCCAGTTTTGGTGAAAGGAAAGGCTCAACTTCAGAATCTAAGTACATGACTTTGTTGATCTCATCATAGTGGAAGAACTGCCCCCGGCTCAAAAACTTCACTGGATTATTCTTTGCCAGGCGGACAAATTCATCAACTCCCCAGCTTCTCCAGTTTCGGTTGCTGCGGTTGTTAAGGTCTTTTTGGTGAAGCGGATAATCACGGTAAAAACTCATCATTTCCTCACCGATTTCCCTGAGCTGTACACGCTCCCTTATGGTACCCTGATGCAGGAAAGCTCTGATGGTCGGCAGTTTATAAGCCTTGGTGAACCGCGTCTGCTCCACCTCTTTGAGAAATTCCTCCGCGGGTGTGTCCAGCCACCCTTCCTCCTCCGGCTCCAGTTCTTCCACGGATTCCAAAAACCTCAACCAACCGTCCTTTAGATATTCTCTGAAGGGTATAT
>JAQVLN010000043.1 GCA_028704155.1 Desulfitobacteriaceae bacterium | reverse complement strand
TTGGACTTCACCGCTTTAAGCCAGCTTATCCGCCATGCAAGCCTTGGTATTAGGTTTCTGTTCGTCAGGCTACGATTTCGCTATTGCTTCTTCTCTCCCACACCTCGCGATGTGAAACTTGCAAGTCGCTCTGGGGTTCGTCGGCAACTACGCCCCTTGTGGACTTTCACCACAGATTGACGGCATGCCCGTCATACTCAAAAATGGTCCTTACCCAAGGGTAAGGACCATATCAAACAGGAATTTAAAAGATTACACCTAAAGCAATCAGAATCAGAATGGCAATTGCAATAATCCCTGCACCAATACCACAACCTGCAACACGATAACCATAACATCCGCCGCCACCGTACATAAACTCACCCCCAATTTTTTTTAAGTGATTCATATTAAAATACGATACCCATTGCAATTAACAATAGGATAATAACTACTACTATTGCAATACCTGCACCTAAACCGGTGCCAGGTGTTCCAACGAATGCCATATTAATTCCTCCTTTGAAAGCTTGAATCTCTTATATATTCTTAAAAGATAACTCCCAGGGCGATCAGAATTAAAACTGCAATGGTAATTATGCTAACTCCTACGCATCCGTAACCCCAAGGTACACAAGGTACACAAGGTGCGGCAGGAGTTACACAGGCATAACCGTAACCTCCATAACCTGAGCCGTACATATCGTCTCCTCCTCCAGAAGCAAATACTTTTAGTCAAATGTTAGTTAGAATACGATTCCCATTGCAATTAATAACAGGATAATTACAACTACAACTGCAATTCCCGGTAAAAAATTTGGTCCGCAGGCGACACCGTCAACTCCAGCACCGAAAGCCATGATATTTCCTCCTTTCTTAGTGGAATTTTCCTGGTCTCAATACAGAATATGTACTAATTTGGTTTTTGTTCCTTTTATATCCAATAAAAATCTAATCCCCTCCATCGGAACAGGGATTAGCTCAACTACCTCTTCAGATATCAATGTCAAATTTTTATCTCAATCTTTCCCAAGACACAGGCCGATTATAATCAGCTGGCACTAAACACTAAATCTTTCGTTGTTTTTGCTCCTGAAGTATTCTCCGCTTCAAGAGTATATTTGTAGGTGGCTCCCGCACGAACAGCATTATCCGTATAGGTTCTTGCATTAAGACTGCTCCATTGTTCTAACAATTTTCCATCCTTTAAAAGACGCAAAGCTTTTATATCTCCTTTAGACGATCCAATATCAACACTAATCGACAGGGTATTTCCTGAATTGTCGGTATTTAACTTTGCATAAAGACTTCCAAGAGCAACAGCCCTTGATGATTTTACAGGAACTGAGACTTCCCTATTCCTGGCAATTCCCTCGGAATTCCTAACTTCCAGTCGATAGTAGTAGGTAGCTCCCTCCCGAACATTATAATCCCTATATGAATGACTGTTTCCGGGATCATTCCATTTTATTAATTCTACTCCGTCCTTGAAGAGAATTGCTGAAGTTGCTCCATTTGATGGTCCAATGTTCAGCAATAGAGATGATATTCTATTACTGCCGTCTGTCTCCATTTTCGCTTTGACCGTCCCGGCATAAAAGGCATCATCATTTCCCAAAGTCTTTTCACGCACAGGATCAGTAGTCAGCAACAGCTTCCCTTTGGAATTATAGACCTTAAGGACATAAGCATACTCTTTCCCCGACTCTAAACCGGAATCCGTAATAGTAATCGCATTGCCATCCCAACCTTTCATGAAAGAATTATTCCGCCAAACTTCAGCGATCTTTACCCCGGTGGAAGCAGAGACATCAAGAGTGATTGAAGAAGCTGTGATTTTATTACGGTTAATACTGATACTACCGATCTTTATGTCGGTTTGGTTTTCATTTGTGCTGTTAACGTTTACCTCAGAAGATTGAACAATAAGATTACCGGGAGTATTGCCTACAACTATTCCATTAAACAAGTCCCGTACAACCTCTTTTGTCTCATCATAGTTTACACCCCAGTAATCTATACCATCCAAAGTAAGAAAGTACCCTGGCAGAGTTTGACTAATAATCTCGGAGTTATCAATTTTAGCTGCAGCTTTTGTAATCTTTACTATATCGTTAATCGCAAGATTGGTCTCCACTACATGCATAAGCTGGGAAACCAGAGTAGGTATTTTTAAAATATTACCTGGTTCAAAGGCTTTTTCAGCGATTGCCTTGAGTACTACCTGTTGTCGGACCGTTCTGGTAATGTCGGCAAGAGCATCTTTTCGAAAACGTGCATATTGAAGCGCCTTAGAGCCATCCAAGACCTGTTCTCCTTTTTTCAAATTGATTATGCCGTCTTCAGCTTCTCCAAGGTCATCGTACATATTTTTTTCAACATTAACTGTGATTCCACCCAAAGTATCAATAATCTCTTTAAATCCTTGAAAATTTGTTTTAACATACCCGTCAATTTCAACTCCGGTCAAATTTTGAACGACACCTATAGTAGTAGTAATACCCCCGTAATTTACAGCATTGTTTATTTTATCCCATCCCCTTTTCGGAATCTGGACTCTGGAATCCCTGGGTATGGATAACAAACTAATTCGCTGATTTTCAGGCTCAAAACTGGCTAAAATTATCGAATCCGTCCTAAAACTTTTATCATTCGGATCTTTACGCTCATCCACACCAAGTAAAAGGATGTTAACACCGCCGCTTAAATTTGAGGCCTCCCGTTTAATTTCAAACTCTCCAGTTTCATCATTATAAACCACCATTTCCCGCAGATTCCAATGATTGTATGCAAAAATCCCTCCTGCAAAAATCATTATGAGGAAAATAACTATCAGTATCAGTGCTTTCTTCTTCTTAGAAAGCCTTTTGCATTTGAGAAAGATGTTATTTCTCCTTACGATCATGATTCATCCCCCTCGCTAAATTTGCTCAAGCTGTAGAACCGATTTGATTTTGCTTTTCTCAACAATCCTTCGCAGGAACCGGTCCTCTTGAGAGTGCAATTTTGCCTGTACGGACAATTTCAATGATCCCGTGATTGTTAAGCATCTGGCACAAAGCATCGATCTTTCTCTCTTCACCGGAAAGCTCAATAACCATTGTTTCAGGATTCACATCCACTATTCTGGCCCTGAAAATATGGACAACATCAACAATATCCGGCCGTGTTTCAGAACTGGCTTTAACCTTAATCAGAGCTAACTCCCGGTGAATTAAATCAGTTCCGGTAAGATCAATAATTTTTATGACATCAATTAGTTTTGACAATTGGTTAACAACTTGTTCCAACTCAATTACATCTGCTTCAACAATAATAGTAATCCTGGTCGTATCTGCTTCTTCTGTATAACCGGCAGCAATACTTTCGATATTGAAAGCCCGCCGGCTGATTAAGCCGGAAATATGAGTTAAAACACCCGGCCTGTTCTCGACCAGAACTGCAAGTGTATGTTTCTTCATTCTCCTTTACCCCCCCCCCATGACCATCTGATCCAAGCGTGCACCCGGCGGAACCATTGGTAAGACATTCTCTGTTTCAGGTATCGGGATATCCACAACAACCGGCCCCGGAACAGCTATTACAGCTTTTAATATCTCCTCAAGCTCAGAAGGTTTACTTATACGCATACCTGTTACTCCCATAGCTTCTGCCAATTTGACAAAATCCGTGTGTCCCTTAAGCCTGCTGTGAGAATAACGGCCACCATAAAACATCCTCTGCCATTGTGCAACCATTCCTAAAACCTGATTGTTAAAGATCAATATCTTTACAGGCAAGTTATAGTTGGCTGCTGTCGCCAATTCCTGGCAATTCATCATAATACCACCGTCACCGACAAACAGAAAAACATTTTTGTGAGGGCACCCTGTTTGTGCCCCCAGAGCAGCCGGAAGACCATACCCCATAGTACCAAGTCCACCTGAGGTAAGCAGTGAACGAGGTTCTTTAAAACTAAAATACTGCGCTATCCACATCTGGTGCTGACCAACATCCGTGACAATAATTGCTTCACCTTTAGTTAATTCATTGACTTTAAGAATTACGGATTGGGGCATTATTTCCTCACTATTTTGTTCATAAGTCATTGGTTTTTCTTTTTGCCATTTTAATATTTTTTCAACCCAGAGTTCGACTTGTCCTTTCCAATCGAATTTTGCAGATACAGTACTTTGATGTAATGAAGGCAAGGACCAGCGCAAATCCCCAACTACCCGAATCTCAGCTAAGACATTTTTATTGATTTCTGCCGGATCAATATCAAAGTGGACTACCTTAGCTTTAGATACAAAGTCATTGATGAGGCCGGTTACCCGATCATCAAAACGTACCCCAATACCCAGTAAAAGATCACATTCAGTGGTTGCCATATTGGCTGCATAAGTTCCGTGCATACCAACCATCCCAAAATTAAGAGGATGATCAGAAGGCAGGCTGCCTAAACCCATTAAAGTTGTTATCACTGGAAAACCGGTATGGTTAACCAGATCACGCAGGACCTGGGCAGAATCAGCTAGATTTACTCCGCCACCAATAAAGATTAGGGGTTTTTTAGCTACTTTCATCTCTTCAATAACCTGATTGATAGCCTTAGGTTCTCCTTCAAATAATGGATGATAGCCGCGCAACCTGACAGTTTCAGGGTATTGGTAGTCTAATGTTGCCGCAAATACATCTTTAGCAATATCAATTACAACCGGACCGGGTCGGCCGGTCCTGGCAATATAAAAAGCTTCTTTCATTATCCGGGGTAACTCCTCAACTTTTTTGACTAAATAATTATGTTTGGTAACGGGAGTTGTAATCCCACAGATATCTGCCTCCTGAAACGAATCACGACCTATCAAGGACACTGCAACCTGTCCGGTAATTGCAACTAAAGGAATGGAATCCATATAGGCGGTTGCAATCCCGGTAACAAGATTCGTTGCCCCGGGACCGGAGGTTACAATACATACACCAACTTTACCGGTTGCCCGGGCATAGCCGTCGGCAGCATGGACTGCCCCTTGTTCATGTTTTGTCAGCACATGATTATAATTAGCTTTATATAAAGCATCATATAACGTTAAAACTGCTCCACCAGGATAGCCAAATACAACTTCCACATCTTCCTTTTTCAGAGATTCAATGATTGCCTCTGCACCAGCCATTATCAAGATCAAGGTCCTCCCTATTTCTAAATTGCCATAATATCGTAATAAGATAGAAATTATTAAATTTCGACAATAGTATACAATAGCATATCAATAAATTGAAGTAAATTCAAAAGAAATTTTTAAATTAGATAAAAATAAGCAGATTAAATTAATCCTAAGATTATTACATCTGCTTTAGTTATCAGCATTAACCATCTTTACCAAAATCTTAAATATCTCCTAATTCTTTGATTCCTTGATATATCAGATCAAATAAATCCTGGAGATTTTCCTCCTCTACAGAAGAAAAAGCAATCCGGATATCACTATCCCCAAGGGCAATAACACCGACTCCGTATCGTTCCAGCAAATGCACTCGCAAATTTTCAGCATTGGTTTTCTTGAGCTTAAGACACATAAAGTAACCGGAATTAAACGGATAGTAAACCCAGGCATCCCGATATTTATTATTGGCAAGGATCTCTTTAACTTTGAGAGACCGGTTTTTTAAGATTGTGTACTTTTGTTTTATCTGAGCCGGAAATTCCGAAGACTTTAAGGCCTCCAATACAAAGGTCTGCGAAGGGTGCGGCCCACTTGAAATCGTACCTCTGATTATGCCTAATACTTTGTTCTCCAAAGCATCGGAAACCTTGCTGTTATCAGTAGCAAAAGTGATAAATCCCACCCGGAAACCCCAGACATATTCTTCTTTAGTAGGACCATCAACTTTAACAGGAAGTATCCGGGGATGCAGATTAGCAATCCGGCCAAATAATGATTCCCGGATAGAGTCCTCAAAAAACAAACCAAAGTAAGCATCATCATTAATAACAATTAAATTAATTCCTTCTTCGGCAACTTCTTTGATTACTTCGACTATCTCATCCGCTTCCTGCTCATCAGGTGTATATCCGGTAGGATTATTTGGAAAATTGAGCAGCAGAACAGCTTTGCCGTATTGCTTTTGAGAAAGTAAGGTTTTCCTCATGGCCCTAATGTCCATTTTGCCGTTTTCGGCATAAAAAGGAAAGGTAATGAGTTTTGCCCCCCTGCGCACATTAAAAATCAAGTTATAATTTTCCCATAATTTATCCGGTAATATAATATTATCACCGGCATTAATAAACATATCGGCAATAATGCTTAATCCATGAGTAAGAGCATTTGTTACAATGGGTTGGCCAAACTTCTTTCCGTTCAAAGAAGGATTGTCCACAAGCATTTTTTCCCGCCACAGCTTTCTTAATTCCAATTTTCCACCGGCTGGAGCATAATTATAAAGGTCTTTAGGCTGAAATGATGATAAGTTTTCCTGTATTACCGTCAAGTACATGGGTTGGCCGATCTCTGTTGCTATGCCAATCGTTGCATTATAACGAGATGCCTTTTGATTAGCTTCAGCTGATTGGGTAAGAATACCTTTAGGAAAATATAATTCTTTCCCTAAATCAGACAATAATTCATAGACAAAGGGGTTCTCGTTTTGAATCTTTTCGTTTAATTCCTGGGCAATTTCATTCAATGACTATTCAACACTCTTTCCTTAATTTTTAGTATAATCTCTTAACTACTGTTAGACTTTCAAGACTTTTCAGGCATTTTTCGTACAATAGCCTGATTTCTTTCTTATGATTCAATAAGAACCTTCTTATTCCTGCAAGGAAAATCAGTTAATACAATATACGTTTCCCAAGGCAATCCAAATTTAAATATAACACCGCATTTACAACTGAAGCCATCAAGAGTTATCAAAGCATAAGTAAAGCCGACAAGAAATTAAAATCTTGATCGGCCTTGGTTCAGGCTATAAATTTACTTAGCTAATTCATATATTGAATGTGCATATATTTTGGCGTTAAGTAATAAATGCTCGATCTTAATATATTCATTTGCCTGGTGGTCAAGATCAGGCTCTCCCGGAAAAATCGGTCCGAAGGCTACTATATTGGGCATTTCTTTGGCATAAGTTCCACCGCCAATTGCCAGTAGTTCTGCTTCCTGTCCGGTTTGATCAGTATATACTTTTTGTAAAGTCTTAATTAATGGATGATCGGTTGGGAAAAATAAAGGTTTCTGGTGCAGCATGTTTTCTACTTTTAGGCCGGTATTTTTTATTCTTTCATAAAAAGGAGTCATCATATCCCCATATTCGTATGTAACAGGATACCTCAGGTTTAAGGCCATTGTAAACTTATCTTCTGTCATACTTATGGTTCCGACATTAAACGAAAGCTTGCCCGATTCCTTGTCTTCAAGCGCTACACCAAATGACTTCCCCTCTGTTTCCAAACCAACATAAGTATTGAAAAATTCCAGCAAGTCAATTATATCACTTTCTCCGATAGGCAATCCACCCAAAAATTTAAACATTTGCATAATAGCATTTTTACCAAGTTCAGGCAAGCTGCCATGAGCGGCAAAACCTTTTGATTTCAAAACGATTAAATTATCTTTAATACCGGTTTCAAGATTAAGCCCGGTTTCAACTACAAACTCTTCAGCAGCCTTGATTACAATATCGGTAACTGAAGCAAATATTCCAGCTTCACAATAATCGGGAACCATATTAGCCCTATGGCCCCCTTTTATATAAACTATTCTTATATCACCAATATTTCTGTTGCTCAGGTTTTTTACAACCTCAAACATCGTAATACCCTTCTCTGCATAAATTATCGGATAGTGACCGTCAGGCGTAAAACCGGAAACCGGTTCTTTTTCCCTCTGCAAATAATATTCTATATCTTCGCAACCGCTTTCTTCATTGGTACCAAAAATTATCCTGACTTTTTTAGCCAATGGAATTTGTAAATCTTTGAGAGCTTTAAGTCCATAAAGAGCAGCTATAATCGGTGATTTATCGTCCATTGTTCCCCTGCCAAATATTTTGCCATCAGTAATAACCGCTTCGTAAGGGGCATATATCCAACCTCCTCCTTCAGGTACAACGTCAAGATGTCCTAACACACCTACATAGTCTTCTCCTTCGCCATATTCCGCAAAACCAATGTAGCCGTCCAAGTTTACAGTTTTAAAACCCAGCTTATCAGCTATTTCCAAGACTTTTGTTAAGGCCTTGGAAACACCTGCCCCAAACGGCATTCCGGCTTGTGGTTTTTCCTGTACGCTTTTTATTTTAACGATTTCCTGAGTTGATCTGATTAGTTCCTCCCGGAGTTCCTCGATTCTCTTATTGATCTGCATACCTTCTCCTTAATTCTATACTCTTATTTAAGTATAATTTATTAAAATACAATGCTAATAAGCTACCCGGATATTTACAATTATAAACTAAATAAATACTGTTGTGTTTAAATCCTGCCTGAAAATCTATCAAGAAATTATGTTAAATCTTTCAGACAAACAAATATTTTTCTCTATTGGAAGGAAATCAGTCTGAAATGTTGAAATTTTAATGTTAAAGATTTTTGGTGGCAGAAAATAATAGTTCAAACTAATGCCGAGAGCTATTATTATCCGAGCATTATTAAGTGACCATAGACCTGTCTCTCATTGAGTTAATTGAGTTAATTGAATTAAATAATATTTATGGTAATATCATTAAGGAACAAAGATCGGGACCATTGACAGCGCCCGGACCAAACAAATCATTTGGGGAGCATTGAGACCCGGGCAACTTTGAAAATGGGCTGGTCTCTGCCTTAAAAAATCTTAGTATACAAATAATAATTAACGGAAACGGTGATTTAAAATGACAGTGCCTATTATAAAACTGGGAAGTTATCTTATAGTTACTTTCCAGAATGAACTAACCGATGATATGGCTGTAGAAGCCCAGGACAAAATTTTAAACCGCATCAGGGAAACTGAAGCCAAGGGCTTATTGATAGACCTAAGCGTCATCGATGTCGTAGACAGTTTTTTAGGAAGAGTCCTTAATGATACCGCCATGATGGCCAGGTTAATGGGTACTCAAACAGTGGTAGCCGGAATTCAGCCTGCAGTAGCTGTTACATTTATGGAACTCGGTTTAAAGATGAAAAATATATCTACAGTGCTTGATATCGAACAAGGACTGGACTTGTTGAAATCTTTGGAATGATGGTGGCATAAAATGAGTATTAGCATATCTGTCGATATTTCAACTGAAAATGATATCGTTACTGCCCGACAGAAAGGACGATTTCTGGCAAAGGAACTTGGTTTTTCAATTGTAGATCAGTGTCGGATAGCTACCGGCATTTCTGAACTGGCACGAAATATTTTCCTATATGCACCTACAGGTAAAATAATAATCAGCAGTATCGTAAAAAATAGCCGACAAGGAATAGCAATTGTTGCCGAAGACAATGGACCAGGTATATCCGACATAAAATTAGCTTTACTGGACGGATTTTCAACTTCAAATGGATTAGGAATGGGTTTGCCGGGTTGTCAAAGATTAATGGATGAATTTGAAATCAAGAGTGAATTAGACATAGGAACAAAAATAGTGATAAAAAAATGGCTCGATTAGGTGTGATAACTATAGAATACAAGATAGTAACCAAATTGGATGTGCTCTCTGCAAGAAATGCAGCAAAACACCTTGCGGAAGAAATGGGATTTTCCAAAGTAGACACCGCAAAAATTGATTTGGCTGTTTCTGAATTAGCTCATAATCTATTTCTCCATGCTGAACAGGGAAAACTAAAGTTCAATAAACGTTTGTTTTCAGGACGAAAAATATTTGAAGCAGTTGCTTTGGATTGTGGTCCAGGAATTGATGATCTTGATCAGGCATTTCAACAGGGTTTTTCGACAAAAGACAGTCTGGGGATCGGTTTGAATTCTATTATGGAAGTAGTTGACGAGTTTCTAATAAACTCCAAAGCCGGAGAAGGTACCCAAGTTATAGTGAGGAAGTGGTTGTAATCAAGATTAGAGTAGTATCTTCACCTTTGCATGACGATTCTGGTGGAGATGCCTACCTTGTTAAAAGACTCGCAAACAAAGTACTACTGTCCGTTGTTGACGGTCTTGGACACGGTCATATGGCCAATTTGGCTGCCAACCGTACTATAGAACTGCTCAAGGCCAATCAAGATACACAATTGGAAAAAATTCTTGATAGTATTCACAAGGCTCTTGCAAATACTGTCGGAGTAGTTTTGGGGTTAGCACTCGTAGATTATCAGTTTAGTCAACTCACCTGTGCCGGAGTTGGAAACATAACAATTAAGCTAATAGGAAACAATATTGATGAGGTAATCCTCCCGACCGGAATTCTGGGATATCGCAAGAATAATTTTCTTTTACGAACAATTACAATTTCGCAGGATAGTTTGTTGTTGATGCATACTGATGGTATCCTGGATTGTTATAAATTGAACCCTTCTTACTTAGCATCTCCCCAACAATTGGTACAAACTTTGATGTCTAAATACCGCCGGCCTAATGATGATGTTCTGGTTTTAGTAGCTAGTGAATTACTGAACAAAGATTATGAGGAGCAGTTGATAAAGACCTAATAAAACAAGTTCCACTTAAATATCACCAAATCTCAAATCCTAAGGAAATCTTCCCGGGACAAACATTGATTATACCTGACAGCAATGAAACATGTCCCCACCCGGTTCAATGTCCCGATTCAAAGCATATTAAAGATCAATCCCGAAATAACTAATCCTAATGCTGTCCTGGCAAGTCAGGTTATAAAAATTCCGCCGGTTTAAAGAGCAGGGTCAAACTGAATAAATCTTTCCAGTTTGCTCAGGCCCTTTTCCCGGTTTGAATTCTGTTCTTCAACCCAACTGCGTAATTTTGCTATCGCCCGGCCAGACCTTATTATCTCCTTGGCTTTATTATATCCTTCTTTAATAGATATACTTTTATTGGTCAGATAGAGAACCAGAGCCGCATTCAAGCAGACAATATCTGAACGGGCCCCATTGTCCCTGCCGGTTAACACTTCGACTAAACGGGCTGCCTCCTGCTCCCGTTCGGCAAGCGGACTTATCTCTGCCTTTGTTGCCCTCTTAATATTAAATTCCTCGGGAAGGAAAGAATAGTTGACGATAGTACCGTCTTCCTGTAATTCCGCAATAAATGTTTCTCCCAAAGTAGAAGCTTCATCCATCCCCTGTGTCCCATCTTCGGAAAGTCCATGAACAACAAGGGCTTTTTTATATCCTATTTCCTTCATTACTTCAGCTACCGGCTGCAGCATTTCCTTGGCATAAACACCCCGTACTGCGTATTTTAGCAGGACAGGACTAGCGAGCGAGGCTGCAATATTAAGCACAGTTCCAAAAGAAATCTGGGAGAGAATCCGGCCTAAGGCTTGGGGATGAATCTTGGGACTCATCCCATTAAAAATACCAATTCCCGCATTCTCGATGCTTTTTTTAACCACCCCAGAATCGCATTCCACATCAACACCCAATTCTTCCAGGATATCGATTGTCCCGCATACTGAGCTGATAGCCCGAGCTCCATGCTTTGCGACAGGAATTCCTTCCGCCGAAGCGATAATGGAAGCGGCAGTACTGATATTAAAAGTTTTCAGAGTATCCATCCCTGTACCGCAGTTGTCTACCAAAGGAAAATCTGCCTCCGGACTAACCTTAATGGTATCAAGTTCATAAATTGCTTCCCAAACCCCGGCAATCTCTTCAGCCGTAGCCCCCTTTGCGGTAAGGGCTGCCAGGAATGCTCCTTGCTGCATATCAGATTGTTCATTATTCAAAACTTGAAAAAACATCTCTCTGGATTCACTTCGGGTCAGATTTTGCGAATTTATAAGCTTGGCTACAACAGTACCAAATGCTTTCGCTTTTTCCGCAGACATATTTATTAACCTCCTCCCTCAATAAATTGAGGTTTTTTTAATTCTCTCATTAATATTCGATAATTACAGATATTTCGGTCTGATTCCTCACCATTTCCAGCCCTGCAAGTACTTCAGCCAAAGAAATCCTTTTAGTAATCATATCTCTCACCATTATTTTATCTTTGCTCATTAAGCTTAAAGCCTCCCTGTTATGACCGCTGGAACAGCCGTATGCTCCTGAGACAAATAATTCTTTATAGTGAATAAGGTTTAAGTCAGCCCCTAAGGAGTCATTCCCCATCAGACCGCTGAAGAAACCTAAACGACCTCTTTTTGACAAGAGATTTATTCCCTGGGTAAAGGGCTTGATACCTGGACAACAGGGAATTACCGCATCTATGCCCATACCTTTAGTAAGATTTGATATCTCCTTGGGAACATTTAATTTGTTTGAATCGATCACATAGTCAAATTCGTAGTTAAGTGCCCGTTTCAATCTTTTTTGCTTCTCTTCAACAAGGATTATTCTTTTTACTCCCCTGGCTTTAGCCAATTTAGCATTTAGTATCCCTAAGGGACCGGCTCCAATAATTAGGAGTTGATCCTCCTTACTTATTCCCAAGGAATCTTGCATGTTAACACAACAAGCTAAAGGCTCGGTCAAGGCAGCCTCAGCAAATGAGAGATATTCAGGGATACGCTGCAGCAGACCATTTCTGACACCCTCCTCCGGTATTAAAACATACTCGGCAAATCCCCCATCCTTGTGAAACCCTAAAATATTGATTGAAGAACATAAATTATCCTGACCGCGCAAGCAATATTTGCAGATACCACAAGGGATTCCGGGAGCCACCTGTACTCTTTCCCCCTCAGCCACTTGGGTAACACCGCTGCCCCTCTCCACCACTATCCCGCTTATTTCATGCCCTAAGATCCGAGGCAGCTTCAAGTCCCGCTGGCCATGACTTAAACATTTTAAATCTGTCCTGCAGATACCACATGCGCCCAACTTAACCAAAACCTCTCCCGGTCCACAATCCGGAGTCTCAACCTGCCTGAAAGATAATTCATCTATTCCCTTCAAAACAGCTGCTTTCAAATTATTCCTCCTAACATAAAAAAAATCCACTGCCAAATATGGCGTGGATTTTCCATCATCCTCACCTAACCGTTTTCCCTCGAAACGGTTCAGATAATTTCAGGCAGGTCTCCTGGCTCAGGTTCATCATTTCAATGCGACCTTCCCCCTTACGGAGTGGTATTAGTCATCAAATTCACCTTTACAGTGGCGGGCCCGCCCGGGATTCTCACCCGATTCCCTATTCTTCCTTAAAAGGACACCTGAAAACTTATATTATGTTTTGAGAAGATTATATTTAATAAATATTCAAATGTCAATTAATTATTATATTTACCAGCGTCGCGTGCTGCCTCCTCCTCCGCCAAAACCACCTCCTCCACCAAAGCCGCCTCCCCCGCCTCTGCCCCGGAATAAAATTCCCAAAATCAGGCCCGGCAAAAAGCCGTTAAGAAAACGCTGGTCCAAATAAAGCAAGAGGATAATCAGGACAACGATAATAAACATCGCCCAGCCTGGCAAACGATTCACAGTTGAGGTTGAAGGTAAGTCAGGCAGAGTTTGAGGAGAACCAATCTCAATAGCAACCTGATACTCTTTGGCTACTTCCTGAGCTAAGGTAATGTATCCGTTCAGGATTCCTTTGTTATAATCATCAGCCTGGAAATACGGTATCATATACTCATCCTGAATCTGACCGGTTTTGGCATCAGGCAAAGCTCCTTCCAGGCCGTACCCCACCTCAATCCGGCAAATACTGTCATCTTTAGCAACAAGCAGCAATAATCCATTGTTCAAATTTTTATCACCGATGCCCCATTCCCGCAGAATAGCTAAAGCAAATTCCTCCGGTGCTTTTCCAGCCAGACTGTTTACGGTAACAACTACAATCTGAGCTTTAGTTTTTTGCTGCAGATCAACAGATGTTTGTATAATAGTTTGTTTAGTATTTTGTTCAAGAATATTTGCCTGATCCAAAACGTAAAACTGACTGGCAGGTTGAGGAACAGAAGTATTGTCTGCTCTTAACGGGGATGAGATCAGTAGTAAAAACGAGATTAACAAGGTAAGAAGGGTTATTCTCTTCATAAAGTATCATTCCCTTTGTTTAACTGCCTGTTTTATTTTTAAAAATTAACTCCCGGAACTTTGTTTGCATTTTCATCTGTTTCAAAGTAATCCCTTTGCCCAAAACTGAACAGCCCGGCATAAAGAGAAGTTGGAAAAGTTCTTATTTTTGTATTGTATAATTGAACAGCATTATTGTAATCCATTCGGGCTGTAGCTATACGGTTTTCTGTTCCGGCAAGCTCATCCTGTAAGGCCCGGAAGTTTGCATCAGACTTTAGCTGAGGATAGCTCTCCGCAATTGCGAATAACCTTCCCAACGCTCCTGTTAAAGACTGATCAGCCTGTGCTGCCTCTCCTACGGTCGCCGCACCTGCCAACTTTGCTCTCGCTTCGGCAACCTGGGTGAAAACTTCTCTTTCCTGGGAAGCATATCCCTTAACAGTTTCTACCAGGTTGGGAATTAAATCTGCTCTGCGCTGTAACTGATTTTGGATCTGGCTCCAACTTCCATTGACACTTTCAGAAGTCTTTACCAGGTTATTGTAGCCTGAAATTAACATCACTCCCAGGATAACAACAATACCTATCAGGATTAACCATTTTTTCATTGCTACTCCCCCTTTATTTTTTCCCAGCCAAAGATTCATACTCTCTGACTTTAGCTCCTTCATACTTAAAATACAGAAAACCTGAATCGATTCTCTGTATCTCAAGTAAACATTTTTCATCTTCGATTGGTATGTGCCCCACCAGTATTACTTGTAGCGAATGACTTCAAACCTTTCCAGCTCATATTTCTCGGAATTACCTATACCGGCTTTTTGCAGAGCAATGGCAACCTGTTGTTCCGGACTTTCAACACCTTCCAAATCAGGTAACAGGAGCCCCCGCCGTAATCCTGAAGAAACTATGACACCATATCTGTTTATATCCAATTCCTGTAAAGAACTGATCTTTTCCGGTTCTCCCAATACGTCAACAGAATAAATAAGATCAGCCAATTCTTCCTTACTTACAGGCCTAAATCGAGGATCTTCTGTTCCGGAACTTATGGCATTGTTAATAATCTCTTCAGCAATATTTTTTCTGACAGGGCTAATAGTGCCAATGCAGCCCCTTAGTCGGCCATTCTTTTTAATAGATACAAAGACACCGGCACGCCTGTTCAATAATTCAGGCGAAATCCCTGGCGGCATAGTGATTTTTCTCTTTTCTTTTACAAATGTCTCGACTGTTTCCCGCGCAAGCTTTACATAATCACTCTCATTCTGTCTGAGATTGTTCAGACCCTTCTTTTTATTATACAAATAGTTTTCCAGGTTACTGTTTTCTTCGTCCCTTCCGGGAGAACTTATTTTAGCCACCAAATAACCTACTCCGAAAGGACCCTCGTAAGAAAAAATATCTGTTTTAATCTTTAAACCGTCCAAGGCACCAAGCATCATAACAAAGGAACGGGTTCCACATTCACCGGCAGCTTCCATAAAATTTTCATCTATATTGAGCAAATCTTCCACAGCTGTCTCTTTTAGCCTGGCTATCAGATATTGATCATATTCACGTCCTTTAGGATTATATCCCGCAGGTGCGTCAACAGTTAGTCTATGTGATAAATCCCCGCTTGCCACATACACAACATTCTCAGCCGATGAATTAACTGCCCCGGCTATACACCTGCCAAATCTGTATAAATCAACAAGAGGTATAAAGGGTGTTGAAATAAGTATCAGTTTACAATTGCCTATTTCCCTCCTGATGAATTCTTTCCTGATGAAATACAGCGGTACCAACGCTCCATGATCAAGCGTATCAGGAATGCCGTATTGTTCTTGTATCCTGCTGCTTAAGGTCCCAGCCTTTATCCCGTCAAGTTCTGCATTTTTCACGATATCGGCAATAAGATTACAATTATTTTCAAAATGAAATTCCAATTTTGGTTTACCAAATGCGGCGAAATTACCAAAAAGGTATTCTGAATTGGCTATGTATACAAAATCTCTAAAACACGGCGAATGTGGTGAGGATAATATTATTGTAGAAGGATTATCCTTGGCAATTTCTGCGGCGGCTCTTTCGACAGCCCTTACTGTATCAGCAGCAGCTTCTGCTTTGTTTTGACCGATCTCAGGTACTATTATTGGAGGATGAGGCAGAATATAACTATTTATTATCTTTCCCATCAGAAATGCCCCCCTAAAATTTCTTATTTCTCAGTTCCTCGTAATCAGGACTGCTTATTATGCCTTAATAATACATAAACACGTATTCTAATTTTCTTAATATTAACATTAATTTGGGGGTATATTCAAGATCCGGATAATTACCAAGCAACGTTTTTAAATTATCTCCCTCACAATATTTGTGACAATTGCTTCAGTAGATTGCTCAATGAAATTCAGTACCTTGTCTATAATTCTATTGGCAAGGGCCATATCGCCCGCAACACAGGCTATGCCCAAAACAATAGTCTGGTGGGTATCCTGTTCATCAACTTCGGCAATAGAAACATTAAATTTATTTTGTACTTTGGCACAGATACTTTTAACAATCATCCGTTTTTCCTTAAGTGAATGCACCCAAGGTGCATAGAACCTGATTTTTACAGTACTGATAATCATTTTCCAACCTTTCAAATTATGGATCGTATTAATTTCAACATTTTATATTATACTGCATAGATAAAAATAATCGTACGATAGCAGTTAATTAAAATTATCCAAATAAGCTCGAAAAAATTCCTTTTTCATCAAAAAGGCACCCTAACAAATACTTCATTAAGATGCCTTCAAGCAACACTATTTACAAAAATACATACCTATTGGGGTCATATTTTCAGAGGGCGTAATGCCGTAATTCTCTTTGAACCTTTTTCT
>JAQVLN010000140.1 GCA_028704155.1 Desulfitobacteriaceae bacterium | reverse complement strand
TAAATCTCGATAGGATAGCCAGCGAAGCTTTAGGACCAATTCCGGATACTCCCAACATTAATAAAAAAAGCCGTTTTTCTTCCAAACTATCAAAGCCGTAAAACGACAAGTCATCCTCCCTGACATGAACATGTGTGTATAATAAAAGGTCTTGTCCGGTTTTAAGCTTGGCCAGCAAGCCTAAAGGAACAGTAAGCAAATAACCAACACCATGGACATCCAGCACCAGATTTTCCATCTGGACCTCCCAGACTCTGCCTTTTAACATCCCGATCATTGTATTTCCCCCATTTTGCGCAGTAAAGTTCCGCTGTGCGCATGACAAATTGCTGCTGCCAAAGCATCAGCAGTATCATCAGGTCTAGGAATATCCTGTAATCCCAAAAGCACTTTCACCATTTGTTGAACCTGTTTTTTATCTGCTTTTCCATAACCTGCAACCGCTTGTTTTACCTGCAACGGTGTGTATTCATAAACAGGAATGCCTCTTTGAGCGGCAGATAATAATACTACACCCCTGGCATGGCCAATAGACAAGGCTGTTGTGGTATTACGGTTAAAATACAGCTCTTCAACAGCGACTTCATCAGGATAGTTTTTCGAAAGAAGTTCCTGAAGGCAAGTATACAAATGTAACAGCCGTTCTGCCAAACAAGTTTGTGCCGTTGTCCGCCAACTGCCATAACAAAGTGCAGTCAACTTATTCCCTTTTTTCTCTATTATGCCATAACCCATGATGGCAGTCCCGGGGTCAATTCCTAAAATTATCATCCAGATTACCTTTCAATAAATACTGTTCAAGAACACAATCAACCACCCGACAAGTTTTCTAAGAACCTGCCAGGGAGAGAACGTTCTGGCTACTGACTTTTGAATACTTATTGTGAACTCAGAATCCTTAATACCTGGATTCCTTATATCTTGATTTTACAGTTCTGTCTCTATCTCTTCCGCAATATCAAAATTAGCATATACCCCTTGGACATCATCGTGTTCTTCCAGAGTCTCCATTAACTTAATGATTTTTTTTGCCTGATCGACATCGTTGATTTCTATGTTATTTTGGGGGATCAGGTTAATCATTGCTTCTTCTATTTCTACCCCACTAACCAACAAAGCCTGGCGCACACTTTCCATATCGCCCGGAGCAGTGTATACTAAAAAACCTTCATCAACCTGTTCCAAGTCCTCGGCACCGGCTTCTAAAACAATTAACATCAAATCATCCTCAGATAATTCTCCAGCAAGGATTGTCAATTGCCCTTTTTCTTCGAACATCCAATTAACACAACCGCTCTCGCCTAGATTTCCGCCATTCTTGGAGAAAATATGGCGTACTTCCCCTGCCGTACGATTACGGTTATCTGTCATAATATTGGCCATAATAGCTACACCGCCGGGACCATAACCCTCATAAAGCAGTTCTTCATAATTTGTCCCTTCACCGCCGCCTGTACCCTTCTTAATAGCCCGCTGAATATTATCATTCGGCATATTGGCCGCTTTGGCATTTTCAATAGCTATTTTTAAACGGAAATTATTAGAAGGTTCACCACCGCCGGCCTTGGCAGCCACTATCAGTTCCCTGCCAAGCCTAGTGAATAATTTTCCCTTTTGAGCATCTGCCTTACCTTTTTTATGCTTAATATTAGCCCATTTTGAATGGCCTGACACAGCAATTCCCCCTTATCCCAGTCCAAAAACATTGTAACAAAGGTATTTTCTATTGTAAAGCAAGCCGTCTTTCTCCTTCTGTAACCAGAGCTTCGACAAGGTGCGGCAGAAGTACTTACTCGCACATGCTGCTTCAACCTCCTTAAACAGGAGTTTGATGATACTATTGTACATGCTGCTTTTGTCCATTATCAAGTTTTATAATTTTAGTTCTCTTCTCTATCTGGTTTTTAAACATTTTATTACCTCTTTTTATTAGCATATACTTCTGAAATCAGGAGAATCTAATAATGTTTCATAATTTACTTTTAAAAGGAGGAGGGACAAAGACTATGAGCAATAACAAGCTGGAAGTACCTGAATCCGAACATCAAATGGAAAAGCTGAAATGGGAAGTAGCTGAAGAACTCGAACTGGACGATGATATCAAACAAAAGGGGTATGCGAATATGACCACCAGGGAGGTGGGTAAAATTGGCGGAAATATGGTTAAAAAAATGGTGGGGTTTGCTGAAAAAGAAATGGAAACAGAGGCGGAGATAAACGATTAAAAAGAATATTATAAAAGGGGCACTTCGGCCCCTTTTGGCTACATAACCTTTATAGAGTAAGCCATTTTAGGAAGTTTTCAATCTTCTGATTTCCAATATTACTATACAGCTATACCGGATAATTCATTGCCCGAAGCAACGCAAGAGAAGATTGATGTCACGATATTCAAATTTAGTTAAACGAGTTCATTTTTGCGTCAATAACGCTCGATATTAAGAAGGAGTCATCCCTAACTTTTGTTTAATTTTTTTGGCCAAATTACCATTGTAATCCATACCGCATTCGTCAAAGACCTGGGTTATGGACAGACTGTTATCGCACAGCTTTTCCTTGAATTTAACGAACTTTAGCTCTTGTTAATAGTTATAGGGCGTCATGCCTGTATGCAGTTTAAACAAACGAGTATAGTGATACTTGCTCATGTGTACAATACCCGCCAGCTTATTCATGTCAAAATCCTCCTGCCAGTGTTCGTCAATGTATCCCTTACCCTTCATAATTTCTTCGCGGTCATCATAAGACCTAGAGGTAATGAAAATCGTCACAATATATGTCAATTCATTATTTTCATTATAGATGGGAAAAGCGTTCATATTGTGATACAAACTTTCGGAAACTAATTCTTTATTGCCACCAAACAAAGCGACAACCTCCTGAATTGGCACCCTTATATCATAGACGTGAACAGTCTCTCCCTGATAGGCTCGCAGAACAAAGTCTTTGATGCCCCATCTTTCCAGATTAGGATCCTTCAGAACATTATGGTTTTTCAAATCTCTTTTCGGTTCAGCTACCTTGACAAAGCGAAAAAAAGGCGTCATTCGCAAAAAGCATTGTGCCGTCCGATGCACAGATATGCATCGGATAGGGAAAGTGCTTCAAGATCTGGGTAAACAGCTCTTTATTTTCAGCCAGCGACTGCAAAGGCCATACGCTTTTAGGCTTTCTTTGTTCAGCGAAGTCAGTTCTCTCTTTGCCGATTGTGGGTTCCTTTTCTTCGTCAATTAGGGCTTTTCTCCGTCTTCTATCCTCCGGCTTTACGGTATCTGCAGGAATAAGCCACAAGTTGCTCTTTTTCACCGCACCCTCAATTCTGCCCTCATTACAATAGAACGTCACAATCCTGGTGCCAAGCCCCCACTTGGCACCAGCTTCCTTCACGGTCATATAATTCATGCCGCACACCACCTAAAAGGATCAATATTACTGTTAATATACTGCCAAATTAAGCGTATTGCAAGTATTAGCAGTGTATACCTGGCAGCCAAATCATCACAGGAGATATATTTGCCGTTCCGCCAGGTTCCCTTGACTACGCTGATAACTGAAGATAAGAACTTTACAGCTCCTGGATGACGGGGCTGTCGCTAAATAGCTGATTTCGCCTTCACAGATATTGAAACCGTCGGAAAGGAACCTTCGATTTGCAGCCTTCACAGCTTGACCACCTGAAGAACTGGATTGGAAAGAGCTCTACGCCCTTGCGGCCCGGCATAGCGTCACCAATATGGTCTTTTATGGCATAGACTGGTTAAAGGACAACCAAAAACCGCCCCAGGAAATTATGCATAAATTTCACAGTGATTGCAAAAAGGCGCTGGCCAAGGAAGCCACCCAACATATAACCGCAGAACAGCTTTTGGAAGCCTTTGAAGAAGACAGTATTGCATCTCTATACCCTTGAAAGGCTATCTGGTCAAATACCTCTATCCCCGGCCGGATATGCGGCTGATGGCTGACATAGATATTTTATTTAACAATAGACAATCAGAGCAAGTAAAGAACCTGATGCTGGCATTAGGCTTTACTGCGCATCATCTAGGAGAGGGTTGCAAAACTACCCTTTTTAAGCCGTCAACAACCATATTGTGGTTATTATTTACCTGCCTTGGATGACGTTTTTGAACACTTACGCTTGTTTAGGTTTTTGGGCCTTTATTATTTGCTTTATTTACCTTAACATGCTTCAAGTACCCCTTGAAGTTTGCTTAATAGGCAGACTTCTCCCTTGGCTAGTTTAAAGATGCGTTTTAT
>JAQVLN010000042.1 GCA_028704155.1 Desulfitobacteriaceae bacterium | reverse complement strand
TCAGTCTGACGGAATGTTACTCTGCGAAGTAAAGTGTAAACTTTGGAGCCGCCGTATACCGAACGGTACGTACGGTGGTGTGGGAGGTCGGCTACTCAAATAATGGGTAGCCTCCTACCCGATTGAATTTTTTGGCAGGTTCATTTGGGAATCATTCGTTCGAAACATTTTTTAATTGTTCTTCCAAATTATCTAAAAGAGAACGAATCTGGTTAATTTGCTCTAATACCGAAGCTGGCGTTGTTTCGTCTGAAGGCTGAACGGTTTCACTTGGGGTTTGATCAGAGGTATTTGTCTTGGAACTTTGCCCAAGAGTAGTAGGCTGTGGGGCATTATCACCAAAAATAGCTGTCAAAGCTTGACCTAAATTCTCAGTCATCACCAGACGATCATTATATGCCAGAACAACTTTTTTCATTTCCGGAATACTTCCGCCTTTATCTGATTGCAGGTATATAGGCTCAACATAAAGGAAATTCCCACCTATCGGTAAAGCCAACAAGTTGCCTCTGATAACTTTTGATCCTTTTTGGTCCCACAAAGCTAATTGTTTAGATATTTCCGGATCTTGATCGATTCTGGACTCTATCTGTAAAGGTCCATCAATTTCTGTGTTTTTTGGCAGCTTATAGAGCAGCAATTGACCATACTTATCGCCATCCATGCGAGCACACAGCCAGGAAATCATGTTGTTGCGTGTATTAGTTTGGCTGGAAGCAGGCGTAAAAGGCAGCATCAAGATAAATTCAGGATCATCATTGCCCGGTATTTTCAAGATAGTATAATAGGGAGATACTTCCTGAGGGCCTTCTTCGAAAAGCTCTTTGGCAATATCCCAGGCATCTTCTTTATTGTAGAAAACCACTGAATCAGTCATATGAAATATTTTCAACATGTTGGCCTGAGCATTAAATAACATTTCAGGGTAACGCAAATGGGATATCAGAGAATTAGGCATCAAAGATATATCTTTGAAAACACCCGGGAAAATTTTGCTATAGCATAGTATAACCGGATCACCAGGATCAATCATATAGAAATCAACCGTTCCATCATATGCGTCAACAACTACTTTGACAGAATTGCGAATATAATTATAGTTTTGCTCATTGATCATTCTCGCATAGGGTAATTGCGTAGAAGTCGTGTAAGCATCGATAATCCATTTCAATCGTCCATTGTCAACGACAAGATAAGGATCCGGATCGTAGGTTAAGAAGGGAGCCAATTTTTGAACTCTTTCTTTAATATTGCGGTTTACTAAAAAACGGCTTTGGGTATTCACTTCATTAGCAAGATACATTTTATAGGTTCCGTGGTGTAAAGAAAGCATCAATTTATTAAAAGGTGTAAGCACAATACCGGTTTTTCCCTGATAATTGTTTTCAGCATTTGTACTTCCAAGCGGGTAATCAAATTCTTGTACCGAAGTATTTACAACTACCCAATCGTCAGATAATTCTCCATAGTATATTCGCGGCTCTTCAAGTTTAAAATTCTCAAATTCAGTAATCGGCGGAACATCCTTAACAGCAAACATCGGCAATCCTTCAGATGTAACTGCATTGGCAAAAGATGCGGTTATTCCAAAACCATGTGTATATTTAAAACGGGTGTTAACAAATGTTTTAGCTGTGGCATCTAAATCCGGAGTGGATAGTTCACGAGCTGAAAGCATTACTTGACGATAGTCACCGCCATTAATTCTATAGCGATCAATATCAATATCATTAAATTTATAGTATAATCTGATTCCTTGCTTTTGAGTATATGTTTGCAGCATTGGTCGGGCATCATTTAAACGAATATTGTCAAGAGTTTGCTGGTTATTTTTTAACGATTCAATCGTTATGGGTGTGGTGCCGGGATAATCCCTCTCCTGGATTTTATCCAGTCCAAATCCATAACGGGTAAAGGTGATTCC
Source organism: Desulfitobacteriaceae bacterium (assembly GCA_028704155.1). Taxonomy (GTDB): domain Bacteria; phylum Bacillota; class Desulfitobacteriia; order Desulfitobacteriales; family Desulfitobacteriaceae; genus UBA2264. Next base: position 15,090 of record JAQVLN010000042.1, on the reverse strand, counting down.
ATTCTGGATATTGGGTGCTTCCTTGGCCAATTCATTAGGAATTACAATCAAGGATTGAACAAGGGCAGGAAAAATACCATGAAGAACAATTGCTAAAACAAAGATTCCTACAACAGGTATAGTAATTAATCGTACTTCCTTAAATATTAAACCTGACCAGGAAAACAAACTGCCTGCTATGCTTAAAACTATAAGAATTTTTAGAACTGGCAGATTAGCTTTTAAATCAGTATACCCGGCACCGACGATATGCCCATGAACTGAATACAACAATTGAAAAATGTCCAGGATATAGCCGAAAGCCCTGAATATAAAGAGTATTCCGATTAATATGGCTAAATGACGTCTTGCAGCCAGGCCAATTTCAACAGCTTTGGATTTCCATAGTTTAAGTGAATGGAAGCGAATAACGCCAGTAATAAAATAAAAAATTGCTGTAAGCAATGTCAAGATAAACAAGGGACCGAAAAAGGCCTTATAAATCGTTTGTAAAAATGGCAATTTAAAAAAATAAAAAGCAAGGTTTAATCCGTAAACAGGATCCACCTTATCAAAATCTATCGGATTGAGAAATGTTAATATTCCTAACCATCCGGTAAATCCTGTTACAAAACTTATTGTTAAACTAATAATTGCAGAAAAAATTACTATCCAAACTGTTACCCGTTTTTGGCTTAAACTGAAAATCGGCCGATTCAGATCTTCAACTAAATGGGGATGTCTGCTTAAGCGATCATTGATAAATGTGACAATAGCGTGACGAATAGATAAGAGTGTTCCCGCAATAATTGCAAATAAGATTGAACCATTAACAAGCAGAATTAAAGCTTTACTCAAAAATGGAGTCCAGAATAACTGAGTATATCCCAAATCAGTAAACCATAACCAATCTTCGTAAAATCCACTTAGTGCGGTTAATAAAACAATGATAATAACTATGCTAATGATAAAAATCTTAAAAAAATGCCTCAAATCAAGCTGCCTCCTTAGAAGTGTGTTTTAATAGAGTAATAATAAGTAAAGTTTACTTTAGTAAAATGATAATAGTATAATATATATTCTTTAAAATCTGTTCTAATGCCTTTAATATTTTTTAGGATAACCTAAAAAGCTTACATTATTTACGTATAATTTTTGTGTTATACTTACAAAGACAGGGCATAGGAGGAGGTTGATTTTATGTATGATGCAATATAATCTTTTATCCTGTTTGGTTTGGAAAGGAAAGACAAGATAATGATGGAGAATAACATTAAATATATTCTGAATGCTGTTGTTACAGGTCTGACAACTGTTGAAGAAGCATTTGAACAACTTAAAATATTGCCTTATGAAAATATCGGATTTGCCTGTTTAGATCATCACCGAAAAGTCCGTACCGGCCAATCGGAAGTCGTATTTTGCCAAGGCAAAGAAACTGAACATATTATCACTATTATTCAACATCTAAGTGTACATAATTCCAATGTTTTAGCTACGAGACTCGATTCTCAAAAAGCTGAACATATTCTGATGCATTTTCCGGGCGCTCAATATGATCCTATTGCTCGCAGTTTAATACTTCATCCTTTATCTGAGCCAATATTAAAAGGACAGATATTAATTATTACCGCCGGGACCGCCGATTTACCGGTAGCTCAGGAAGCCTGGCTGACAGCCCGTTACCTGGGGCATGAATCAGAAATTCTACTTGATGTTGGAGTTTCAGGAATTCACCGTTTACTCAACAATCACCATCTTCTGGAAAAAGCCGAGGTAATAATCGTTGTGGCCGGTATGGAAGGCGCTTTAGCCAGTGTGGTCGGGGGTTTAGTAGAACAACCGGTTATTGCTGTTCCAACCAGTGTTGGCTATGGGGCTCATTTTCAGGGACTTGCGCCATTACTAAGCATGTTGAATAGTTGTGCTTCAGGAGTAGGAATTGTTAATATTGATAATGGCTATGGGGCTGCCAGCTTAGCTTCAGCAATAGTTCGCCGATTACCTGCTAACAGATAGGGATCAATAGGTATTAATTGAGCTCTATATTATTCTTTATTAAATATATACTTGATATTGGGGGGATCTGAGATTGCGTGCTTTATATTGGGATGCTTTTGCAGGTGTAAGCGGAGATATGGCTCTAGCTTCCCTTATAGCATTGGGAGCTGACCCCGAAATCATAATTGGACAGCTTCAGTCCCTGGGACTAAACGAGTTCAGTTTGAAAATAACCTCACCACAAATTCAAGGTATTCAAGCAACTGATGTTAATGTGATACTGTTAAATGCCGATAAGCATCATAGGAATCTCGAAGATATTGAGAAAATGATCGAGAACGGAGAAATACCGGAGAGAGCCAAAATTAACTCATTGCTGGTTTTTCGGAAATTAGCCGAAGCTGAGGCGAAAGTACATGGCATAACGGTTGATAAAGTCCATTTTCATGAGGTAGGTGCTGTCGATTCTATTGTTGATATTGTGGGAACATGCCTGGCAATCGAACAATTGGCTATTAATGAAATTAATGTCTCTCTTTTACCCTGGTCCAGAGGGTTTATTAAATGTGCCCACGGAATATTACCAGTTCCTGCGCCTGCAACTCTTGAATTATTATCTGGTTTTGAGTTTTATGATTCGGGTGTTATCGGCGAACTAATTACCCCAACAGGTGCTGCTATACTTTCAACCATAACTAAACAAACTCCCTTTCCCAAAATGAACTTACTAAAGGTTGGCTATGGTGCCGGTAAGAATAACTATGGACTTCCTAATCTTCTAAGAAGTATATTGGGACAAACTCTTTAATTCCACATCCAGACGCAACAAGAAATTATTAATATTTTCCATGTACAGGCACCCGCTGACATATATTCCATAATCTGTATTAAGAAGCAAAACCTCACAACTTTATATTCTTGTTCTTGTACAAAGGAGGAATAAAGATGTTTTTCGGAAAACGCCAAACTTTAAATGGGTATGTTGAACCAACTATGATGGCGGCAACAATGCCCGACAGCCAGATGAGGACACATGGTAAAGCAGGCATGGTCGGGATGCCCTGTGCACCCGAAGTTGCCGGATATGCAGGACCTGGACATTTCCTACACGGAGCTCCCGGAATGCCAGGTTGTGACCCTTGTGGATATGTCGGTCATCCAGGTTACGATATGTGTTGTCCCCCTTATGGTTTACCAGATCATGGAAATTTAGAATGTGATTTAGAACCTCAACCCTGCCCGATGCCACATGTCTATATTGTCCGAAAAGGTGATACTGTTTACAAGATCGCTCAGCGCTATGATCTTGATTGGAGAGAATTAGCCGGCTACAATCATTTGGGAAATCCTGATCTTATTTACCCGGGACAACGCCTGGAAATTCCGCCCTGCAGATAATAACTTATATCAGATTATTCATTCTTCCTGTTTTCTTATAATAATCTTATTCATTATATCCAATTAAATAAAAGGTGAAACTAAGAAAACCTAATACTGTTAATATTTCATAAAAATTCATTTTAACAGAGCGCATTCTTTTTTAAAGCCCGGACATTATACTATTAGTCTACAATTTCTTAGCAAGGTGGTTAAAATTATTTCCATCGATAGTTAAGAAAGTGTAGACTATTTTTGTTTGATTTTTTAACCAGCTTTGATCCCCTAATTACAAAATTACTTTTTATATTTATTATTCATAGCAAAAATTCCTACCATATAGAAATTAAGTGATATAATTAATTTATCTGTGTGGGGGGGAAGGGATCTGATTTGCTCAGAAGAAAACGAAAAAAACTTAAATATTTTACCAGAGAGAGGTGGATTCCAGGTGTTTTGCTATTAGTAACTTCTCTGGTTGTTTTACGTTTGTTCATGCTCCAAGTTGTTCAGGCTGCTGACCTTAAGGCTAAAGGTATTAAACAGCGTACTACAGATCAAACGATTATTCCCGAAAGGGGCACGATTTTTGATGCTCAAGGACATGTTTTGGCACAAAGTATTCCCGTTAAAGAAGTTTATGCTGATCCAAAAACTTTAAATACATTAATAAATAACAACCAGGTAAAACTTTCAACAACAGAAATTGCCCGGAAGATAGCAGATATTATTGAAACGGAACCTCAAGAGATTTTAGATAAATTAAATAAGATTCAGTTGTCCTGGATAAGCCTGGCTCATCAAGTTGATATTTCTAAAACTGAAGAAATAAATAAATTAGGAATTCCCGGAATAGGATTTAATGATGAAGAAAAAAGAGTTTATCCTATGGATAAGCTTTGTGCATCGGTCTTGGGTATTGTTGATATGAGCGGACATGGGGTAGAAGGTATCGAAGCCTTTTATGATCAGGATTTATTCGGTAAACCAGGTTTCAAGTCTCAGGAACATGACACAGGATCCAATTTTATTCCAAGAACATTGCACCAAATAGACCCGCCATTACCAGGAAATAACTTAACCTTAACACTGGATGCAACTATTCAGTATTTTGTTGAGCAAGTATTAGAAGAAACTATAAGTACTACCAACTGCAAAAAAGCAACAATTATAGCGATGGATCCCATGACAGGCAGAATTTTAGGTATGGGTTCCCGGCCGACGTTTGATCCCAACAATTATTCCGATAGTTTAGCAGATGACAGACGTAATCTTGCTGTCAGCATGACTTACGAACCCGGGTCAACTTTTAAGATCTTAACAGGTGCGGCCGCATTGGAAGAGGGAATTATCTCACCTGAAGAACGTTTCAATGATCCGGGGTTTTTAAGAATAGGACCACGTTTAATAACCAACTGGGATTCCAACCAAAGAGGTGCACACGGTAGTCCTACTTTTACAGAAGGGATGAAAGTTTCTTCAAATGTAGTCTTAGCCCAGGTAGGTATGAGTTTAGGTAAAGATAGTTTTTATACCTATCTTAAAGCTTTTGGTTTGGGGGCCAAAACCGGTATAGATATTGCGGGCGAAGAAAATGGATTACTTGTACCCAAAGATAAAGCCCTGGATATTGACCTGGCCACAATGTCTTTCGGGCAAGCTAATTTAGTAACACCTATTCAACTGCTGACCGCTATTTCGGCGATTGCTAACGGAGGAACACTTTACAAACCATATATTGTTGATAAGATCACTACTCCTAACGGAGACCTGGTCAAGCAAAATCAGCCATCTGCAATCCGGCAGGTAGTATCTAAAACTACGGCAACTCAAATGACAAATATTTTAGAGCAAGTCGTTTCTGATGGAACAGGTAGCCTTGCCCTAATTCCCGGAGTTAAAGTTGCAGGTAAAACAGGAACTGCCCAAAAAGTTGATCCGGAAACAGGGGGTTATTCATCAAAAGATTATATTGCTTCGTTTACAGCATTTGCACCAGTTGATAATCCCAAAATAGCTGTTTTAGTTGTACTCGATAGTCCACAAGGAGAAGTCCATCAAGGAGGCCAGCTTGCTGCACCCAGGACTAAAACCCTGCTTGAAGGAGCACTACAGTATTATGGAGTTCCAGTTGCACCAGATACAAAGAGTACGGTGTCTGTTTCCTCTTCCGATCCGGCAGTTCGGCCGGTACCAAAACCTTTGGTACCGGAACGAACTCCCTTGAATGGAGAAGTTGTTGTTCCTGATTTAACCGGACTGACAATGCGTCAGGCGGGTCAAATATTATCGGAAAATGAACTTCAGTTTGATTTTGCGGGAAGCGGTTTAGTAAGTAAACAAATACCGGCAAGCGGTAAAGTTGTAAGTAAAGGTACTCGAGTTGAAGTAGAGTTTTCTCAAGTTGCCCCGGCACAATGATTCTCCCGGAAAAACCGGATTATTAATAATGTAGACTTCACATACTATTAAATGTAAAATTCCATGTATTAACAAATAATTTTCGTGAAAGGGTGATAATGTGGTCAACAGGCAGCTTCAAAGCGCGAAGGGATTTCTGGGCCTTTTATCCAGGGAAACCGGGGTTTCAGGTGACGAATTTGCGATAGCTTCATTTGTAACTGAAAATTTCAAAACGGTTACTGACGAAATACATACTGACACTCTGGGTAATATATATGCATTAAAAAAAGGTAATAAGCAACTTTCCAAGATAATGCTGGCTGCCCATATGGATGAAATAGGTTTGATTGTCAAGAAAATTGATGACCGGGGTTTTTTACGATTCACTTCAGTCGGAGGAATTGACCCCAAAACCCTGCTTTCCCAAGAAGTCGTTGTTCACGGTCGTCGAAAAATACCTGGAATCATTGGTTCAGTACCGCCACATCTTATTCAGACTGCTGATGCCAATACAGTAATTAAAATGGAAAATATGGCTATAGATGTTGGCATGCCTCCGGAAATGGTTCATGAAGTAATCCAAGTGGGAGATATGGTTACGGTCAAGCGTGAAGCTTGCGAACTCCTTAATAATATTTTTGTGGGTAAATCATTAGATGATCGGGCAGGAGTTGTTGCAATGAAAATTTGCCTTGAAGAATTATCTTGTTTACAACATTCCCATGACGTCATAGCAGTTGCTACAACCCAGGAGGAGGTAGGAATCAGGGGGGCCCTGACCAGTACCTATAACATAAAACCGGATTTGGCAATAGCGATAGACGTAACACATGCTTGTACTCCTGATACTAAAGCCCAGGTTAATAATGATCTAGGCAAAGGGCCGGCGGTTGCAATTGGACCAAACATTCATCCGGCAATATATAAACATCTTTCGGAAACAGCACATCTCCAGCGTTTACCGATTCAAATTGAACCAATACCTGGAGCATCAGGTACTGATGCCCGGGCCATTCAGGTAACCCGAGCCGGTACCCCAACCGGCCTTATTTCCATTCCTTTACGGTATATGCATACTTCTGTAGAAACCCTGAATATGTTAGACGTTCTAAACACCGGTAAACTACTTGCGTACTTCGTTGCCTCCTTACCGGATGATTTGGAGGGTTTATTATGCTATTAAAAACCCTGAGTGAATTAAATGGTACTTCAGGGGATGAGACCCTGGTACGGAATTTCTTAATTGAGGAAATCAAATCTTATGTTGAAAAGATTACCATAGATAAACTTGGCAATCTAATAGCCGTGAAAAACCAATCTCTTTACGGACCGAAGGTTTTAATTTCAGCACATATGGATGAAGTAGCCTTGATGATTGTAAGTATTACTAATGATGGTTTTCTGAAATTTAAGCCGGTAGGCGGGATTGATGCACGAATCCTGATATCCAAAACAGTTCGGATAGGAGATGCTATTGTCGGTGTAATTGGTTCAAAAGCAATCCATCTACAAAAATTACCCGAACGGCAAAAAACCCTGTCTTTTGAACAACTCTATATTGATATCGGAGCGCAATCTAAAGAAGAAGCTTCAAATAAAGTAAAAATTGGGGATTACGCCTATTTTGTATCAGCTTGCGAACCTTTTGGCGAAGGTTTATATAAAGGAAAAGCCTTTGACGACAGAGTTGGATGTGCAATCCTGGTGGAACTGCTCAAGCAGGATTATAACTTTCCTTTAGTTGCAGCCTTTACGGTACAGGAAGAAGTAGGTTTGCGTGGAGCAAAAGTTGCAGCCTACCAGATAGAACCTGATTTTGCCATTATCGTTGAAGGAACAGTAGCTGCAGATATCATGGATAAAGATGAGGAAGAATGGATCACAGAATTAGGAAAAGGCCCGGCCTGTTCGATAATCGACCGTACAACTCTTTATAGTCCAAGACTGGTTCAGTATATAACAGAATTAGCCCATAAAAATAAAATTCCTCTCCAGTTTCGCCGCGGTTCCAGCGGAGGAAATGATGCAGGACAAATTCATCTTACTAAAAGCGGGATTCCAACTATTTCACTTAGCGTTCCTTGCCGGTATATACATTCCTTTGTCTCGGTGATCAGTAAAAGCGACTATGATGAATGTTTCAACCTCGTACTTGCACTTCTAAAAGATTTACCGCCGCTAAACAGTTTTTTATCAAATACCAAGGAGGCCAGACATGTTAAATAAAACTGTTTCCTTAATCCCTGATTATTCAATCCTTAATAAATTGACTCAGCTTTTTGGTCCTCCCGGTACTGAGAGAGTGGTTGCCGAATATATTTCAACACAACTGCAGCCCTACAGCAATCAAATCACTATTGATACCATGGGTAACCTTATAGTACGACGTCAAGGTACCGGAAAACGTATTATGGTAGCAGCTCACATGGATCAAGTCGGAATAATAGTCACCAATATTGATAAGGAAGGTTTTTTACGGTTCAGCATTCTCGGCAGTATACCGATTACAGCCCTAAATAAACAACGAGTAATGTTTCGTAACGGCAGAATTGGGGTAATCAGTATAGAAAAAATTGAAAAGCTTACAGATTTAAAACTCGAAAAGCATTACATTGATATCGGTGCTTCATCAAGAAAAGAAGCCGGTCAATTTGTGCAAATTGGTGATCCTGCAGTTTTTGTAGGAAGTTACACTGAATGCGGATCAAGGCTTATCTCTAAAGCCTTTGATGACCGCATCGGTTGTTTTGTGGCGATAGAAGCCTTTAAACGTTTAAAAACCGCTCATGAACTAGTCTTTGTTTTTACTGTTCAGGAAGAAGTCGGAACCCGCGGCGCCCAAACGGCAGCTTATGCCCTTGATCCTGATTTGGCAATTGCAGTAGATGTAACAGTCACTGGTGATACACCTAAGGCCCATCAGATGTCTGTTGAACTGGGCAAAGGAGCTGCCATAAAGGTTTTTGACCGCTCAATGGTTACTTCTCCCCAGGTAAAACGCTGGATGTCCAACATTGCCGTTAAAAATAAGATTCCTTTTCAATGGGAAGTACTGGAATCTGGAGGAACGGATTCAGGAGCAATTCATTTAACCAAAGGGGGAATTCCTTCAGGAGTTATTTCGATTCCAACACGTTACATTCATAGTCCCGCCGAGATGGTGGATAAAAATGATGTGGAAGCTGCTGTTAATCTGTTAGTGGCCCTTTTAGAAAGTTCTGCAGAATTATAAAATCAATATAATGAATATCTATTTGAGAACCAAAGAGAGAGAATTATACATATTTCGAAAATAAAATAAACCCTGATAATAATATCAGAGGATACATTTCAACTTCCCGCTGACGTTCAAGTAATAGACTCAAGCGATTTATCTGAGCAATTACAGCAAATACCATCAAGTTCAGGTCAATAATTGATAAAGACTTAAAAATTTATTTTTTAGTTGCAAATAAAGAAGACAGGTAGTAAAATAGGTAACGGTATCAAAAGCGCCACTAGCTCAGCTGGTAGAGCATCCGACTCTTAATCGGCAGGTCCCCGGTTCGAATCCGTGGTGGCGCACCAATAGAAGACTATCCGGACCTTTTCTTTATAGGATTAGCTTTCGGAATAACGATAAAGCTCCAACGGGCATAACGCTCGTTGGTGTTTATTCGTTTTTAGGTTAATTTCCTCCAAAGTTGCCCGGATAACCAAATTAAACATGAACAACTAACCGACAAAGTGTCCTGATGTTTCCGGTTTACTGTCCGGATAATTCCGGAATGCCTGTCCGGATACGCTGAAATACACAAATTGGTCATAAAAATAGAGCACCCCCGTTGGTGCTCAATGGCTCTCTTGTTATTCAGTTTAGAACTCTTTGGTAAATCTACAATCATTACACACATAAGAGTAGACCATCTTCTTTTTCCTAATCATGCAGTAAATTAGGTAGGGGATGAGTATGATGCCGACTATTGCAACGCCTAGGGACGTGTTGTGAATGAATAAATTAAAAGAGCTAAAGGCAAATGCGGGGAGCCTGAGTTTAATAAACACAAGAGAAAATATGGAGTCAATACTAAAAAACGCCAGTAGCTCCACGTATGTGGAGCTACTGGCGAATGTATTTCAATCAGAAATTAACTACAGGCATGACAAGGCCAAAGTAAAACGTATTAAAGAGGCTGGCTTTCCTTACATAAGGAGGCTTGAGGATTTCGATTTAGAATTTTGTAAGTCAATTACAGAAAGACAACTAAGACAGCTTGCAGAACTCACAATGCGTTCTATGGTGGCAGGACAAAAGAAATTGTCTATGACCAAGACCACCTCATTTTAACCAGCGAAAATAGTGGTGATTTAATTCTTACTCATGAATTTGCTAATTACGTTAAAAAAAGAGGTTTTCAAATTTACATGTGTCGGAAACAAGATCCTCAAAGTAAAGGGCGCATCGAAAATGTTGTAGGCCTTGTGAAAAAGAACTTTGCCAGGCACCGTACCGTCTTTAATTTAGAGAAACTTAACGAGGATTGTCTCGCTTGGTTGGAGCGCACAGGTAATGGCAAAGTACATAACACGACAAAAAAAATACCGGCTGAAATGTTCGCCCACCAGAAATCAATTTTGCACGTCTTAAAAGCCACAATATATAGTGTTATAAATATGCCATTTGTACTAAATACGGACATCAACTTTCAGTGAAACTACTTTTGCAACAGGCTCCCAGGCGATCCTGCAATTACAACAGCCATTTTAGACAGAATAATTCATAAGAGTGAGATAATTCATTTAAGTGGTGATAGCTATAGAATCAAACATCGGGAAACCATTTTCGGGAGTATCTAGGTGTTAAAATTTATTTAGCAAAATTTGTTCAAAAGTACTTGACAGTCACAAATGCGATCTGGTGCTCAGATATTATCTATATTCATACTGAAAAGGGCTTTGTTTATTTAACCAGTATCATGGATTTATTCTCGCGAAGGATTATTGTTTGGAGACTATCTGAAACGTTAGAAGCAAAATGGGTCGTGGAGTGTGTTCTTGAAGCTAGAAAGTTAAGGCGTACCATACAGCCCTTGGTTCTTCATTCGGACAGAGGGTCGCAATATGTCAGTAGTAGTTATCTTGAAGCCCTAGATAAAATCGCACCGAGCTATTCTCAGAAGGCTAGCCCATGGCAAAATGCATGTATCGAATCCTTCCACGCTTTGATAAAAAGGGAATGGCTCTACTGCTTTAAAATCAAGAACTTTGATCATGCCTATAAACTCATTTTTGAATATATTGAAACTTTCTATAATACAGTGAGGAGTCACAGTCATTGCGGATATTTATCCCCCAAAGAGTATGAATTCTATTATTATACACAGTTAAGAAAATATTTGGGTAGAACTGGATAATGAGGAATTGTACCAGTTTAGGTTGTACTTTTTATTGACATAGTACCACTATCCTCGTCCGCGACAACGGAAGACAAGCGCTGCTCATTTATGTATATGAAGGCGGCTGTTACCGGGCTGTATGCTCCGGAAATGCTGAAAGGCGTCATGAAAAGCTACATAGCGGAATATGACGAAGAGCTTGTATCCATGGGTAAAGTGGCCGAGGCATGCAACCAAATCACAACTGATCTGAATTATTGTGCTATTATATATTGTAGAATATTGTATACACAAGGCTGGAGGCGTATTATGGCTACCTCATACAACAAACTATGGAAACTGCTCATAGACAAAAAAATGAGCAGAGCCGACTTGCGAAAAGTGTCCGGCGTGTCTCCTAATACCATGACAAAGCTACGCCGAGACGAACCGGTAATGCTCAATGTGTTAGACAAGATATGTAAAGTGCTGGATGTCAACTATGGGGATATCGTTGACTATGTTGCGGATGAGGAAAGGAACGATAAATCGTGATAGATATCGTGATTGATAAAAAGCAAATGAACGAGGAAGAAAAAAAGCTGAATTTTATCACTCCTGTTATTACCGACAAGTGGTCAGGTTAGATGTTTTTTGATTACGCCAATGGAGTAGAGCTAAATGAAATGGAACAAAGCAGGTGTGAATCTGTGTATATAGTGAGGAGCCTTCAATTATGGCTAAATATCGAATTAAGGCAGTTTTATTAGCGGTAGTTATTCTGACAGTCTATCTTCTGTCAGCATGCCAGTCTGTGGAACATACTTATATCAAAACCAAGACCAAGGCCCGAACTGAGATTTGGAAAGCCATCACCAATGGAACGGCAAGCAGTGCCTCCGTCGCCATTATGGATGATGGAAAATTGGTCTACATAGATGGCTTCGGCATGGCTGACCGAGAAAATAACATACCGGCAGACAAGAACACAGTGTTTAATATTGGTTCAATTAGCAAGTTGTTTGTCGCTACATCCATCATGCTGCTGGTGGATGAGGGCGCCGTCGCTTTGGATAATCCAGTAACAGACTATCTTCATCAATTTACCATGGCAGATGAGCGGTACAAAGATATCACAGTCAGAATGCTGCTCAACCATTCGTCAGGTTTGCTCGGGTCTACCTTTTGGAATAACTTTGGATACGAATATAACCAAAACATTTATGAAGAGCTTCTGGCATCCCTGTCCCGCTCCTCTCTTAAGCATCGGCCTGGTGAACTGGCAGCTTATTGTAATGATGGTTTTACACTGACAGAAATGCTTGTGACCGAAGTCACCGGTAAAAGTTATAGCGAATTTCTGGCAGAGCGTCTTTTTAAACCATTAGCAATGAAAAATACTGGATTCGGTGTTGGTCGACTTTCGAAAGGGATGATTCCTGCGAAGTTTTATCACCTCGATGGAAGAACTGAGCCATTGGAGATAGTATCACTGCTCGCCTCAGGTGGAATATCCTCCACAGCGGAGGACTTGTGCAAGTTTGCCGATTCTTTTTCAAAAGACTCGATAATCCTGTCAACACAATCTCGGTTAGAAATGCTGGCAGCGCAGCCAAGTGAGCTTCAGGGAAAACTGCAAGGGGAGGGGTTCCCCTTTGGACTCGGCTGGGATTACGCCGATATTGAACCTTATTCTGGAGAAAAACTTCGTCTATACGGAAAAAGCGGTGGCACTGGTCAATACAGCGCGATGCTCTATACGATCCCTTCTCAGCGGATATCGGTAGCATTCATCGCTAGTGGTCCACAATGTAACTCGTCAGAAATTGCCTTAAATATACTGTCTTCTTATCTTGAAGAAAAAGGCCTCATCGTCATCGAAGAAGGTGTGATTTCATTACCTGTCAAAGCACAACCCATTCCATCTGAGCTTATAGATTATGAAGGATACTATGATAGTGGCAGCAACACTCTGCGAATTGAATTAGATAACAAAAATGAAATGATGATTATTTATTTAGTGGATGGTAGTAATGAGTCAGCCATACTTTCTGCAGTTTATAATGGCGGATACTTTTATGACGGCGATAATAGATTTTACTTAACTTCTGTTGATGGAACCGATTATTTTATGGAATATGACTCCAAACTTGCTTTCTATAAAATAAAAGCCGAAAAGGTTAAGCATATAAAGCAACCTCTCGAATTATCTATTTCATTGAATAACAAAGTGTGGCTGCGTTGCAATGTGAGAGCTTTTGAAGAAACACTGCTTTTACCGACACATATCATATCATCCTCCGAAATTCCCGGACTACCCGGTTATGTTAATTTCAATGGTTTAAAGGTTGTAAAATCCTTAGATTATGCAGGTATGGCAGCTAAATCAATGCGGGATCTTTCGGAATTAAGGCTGGTTGAAAATAACGGCGCTGTGTGGGCCTTATTATCGGGAGCCGAGTACATGCCTTATGAGCTGGCTCCACTGATGAATTTGGGGATTAACAACCTAATCATTGGAAGTGAAGGTAGAAACGAATGGTTGAACGCAAGCTTTGACTCCATCATAAATTTTGAAATACCCAACAAAGGGCGTGTCCTTGTATTTGGACCGGAAAGTATACTCTATGATAATGTGGTAGACAGCGGAGAAATATTTGTCCCCGCTGGCAGCCTGATTGAAGTTGCAGGCAACCCCGGAGATATATTCAAGGTAGTGGTTTCTGCTATTGATTAGTAGTATCTATACCGGTTTATTGGACTTGCCGTAGAAAATAAACGGGAGGATATCGTAAGTTCACTGACTTTAGTGGTATGTGCGATTATCAGAAAGATATATGCCGATAATGAGTTCCCGATTCACGATCTCCTTAAAAGGTATAGGGTTGGCATTAAAAGAAGCAACACGGAAGGGTAGAAAAATTATATGATTTTACCTGATAGAAAAAACATTTTTATTTTACTTGCACTGCTTTATTCGGTTTCTATATCAGCAGGATCAATGATAATGAAAAACAACTTGATCATGGAAATTAACCAATATGTAGCTGTCATTGTTTCATTTTACATATCTATTAAGGTCATGCGTAAAGCGATCAGGACTGGCGATAAAGGTATATTACTTAATATTGTTCTTGGGATATGTTGTCTGGCACTTGGAAACGTCTACTTTTTTTTGCTGAAGATCGTTTCAATCGTACCCGGAACTATATCTGTAGGCCTGTTTGCAAAGAATTGCTGTTACTTGTTTTTTATTGCAGCACTTCTGGAATATAAAAAGGAAGCCGGAAAAAGAGGGGGCTTATATTTTTGTTTTATCAATGGCGCTACGTTTGTTTTGACAGCGGCTTGTGCTTATGCTCTTTTGGCAAACAATATTTATGTTCTTAATATTTCTGTACTTCTGATGGATCTTTTTTGCCTCGTTCTTGCAATCGGACTTATACCTAATAAAAAGGCTCGGTTTTTTGCATGCCTTATGATTTCAATCTCACTGCTTGACGTTATTTCTTCCATAGAGATATTTACTCTCTCTGTATTTCTTAAATCTCTTTCGCCGCTTTTATACCTGCTTTTTGCAAGGCTGATTGATTCCATGAAGGAGGATGTCACACATGCTTGCTAACATAATAAACAACCTGTTAGGATCCAACATACCCGGATTTATATTTTCAATATTAATTCCTTTGCTATTCCTAATCGTTATGGTAAAAGACAAGTCCTCAAAATATTTATTGGGATATTTCTGCTATGGAGTTTTATCTGTAATTTTTGCATTTATATTGAATGAATGGTTTTCCCAATATCCCGGACAAATAAACCGAGTTTCGTCTGACATATCGCCTATTGTGGAAGAAACGGTAAAAGCTCTTCCTTTGCTGCATTTTTTTCGGCAAGACAGGCATAACGGAAAATTAGTTATTTATTGCGCTATGGCAAGCGGAATTGGCTTTTCCGTAAATGAAACCCTGTTCTA
>JAQVLN010000139.1 GCA_028704155.1 Desulfitobacteriaceae bacterium | reverse complement strand
CCCAGGGAAAATCCACCCGCTCACGCCAGTCCCGGACATCCCGGGCGTTCCACAGCAGCACCAGGATTGAATCAGTTCTTCCTTTTCGGGCCAAAGAACTGTAGCGCTGCCACAGCTTTTCAGTTTTCCCCGCCCCACCTGGGCCCACCAAGAGCATTTCCATCCCAACCCCTCCCGTCCTTATTATACCATTGGTCCATGCAACAAGGGACGGTCAATTGCTTCCTGGATTGTGTAAATCCCAGGTGCGGAAGCAATTAAACCGTCCCCATCCTAACAATCATGTCGCTCTTGCTGAATACAAACTCAATGGTCCGGAACAGCCGGGCATTATTTCCTATGAAAAATGGTCTACGCAATCATCCCGTCCACAATGTTCAAGGTTCTATTGCAGTATTTGCTGATATTCGGATTATGAGTAACAATTATCACTGTCTTGCCTTCCCTGTTCAGTTTTTGAAGCAAGCTTAGAATTTCATCTGAAAGCCTTGTATCCAAAGCTCCTGTTGGTTCATCCGCCAAGATAATCTCTGGCTCATTTACCATTGCCCTTGCAATAGCTACCCGCTGTTTTTCACCACCAGAGAGATTACGGGTAAGCCGTTTGGCCAGTTTACTAATCTCCAGTTTTTCCATTATTTTATAAGCACGCCTTTCCATGTCACTCCATTTAACCGACTTATTAAATAGCAGGGGGGTGATAACGTTCTCTATGGCCCTGCGATCATTTAAGATGCCAAAATCCTGAAGAACAAACCCAACCTGTTTGTTACGTATTTTAGCAAGCATGTTCTGTTTTAATGAGCTGACCAATTGTCCGTCAAGGAAGTACTTACCATCCGTGGGATAATCAAGACAGCCGATAATATTCAATAAGGTTGACTTTCCAGAACCAGATGGGCCCATTATGGCTAACATTTCACCTTTGTCAATAGACATACTAATCCCCTTTAGTGCATGGATTTGTTCAGGAGTATTATGATTGTAGATTTTATGTAAGTCGTGGATCTGAATATAAGTCATTATTTTTCATCCCTTCTCATTAAGCTTGAAAGACTCCTGTCCCTATATAGCAATAAAACCGTAACCATTGAAACTAATATATAGGCAGCACATATTCCTGAAGTGACTATTAAATTCAGAGGACCATATAGCATCGTGTCCGTATTCTCTGCTGCAGATATTCCCACTTTCACAGCGCCAAGAGCAACTACTGCAGGCAGGAGGACAATTATTGCGTTACATGCCATTTCCACAAAAAACAGATGGGGCCAGTCCATTCCATGCATAAGATAAACAACGATTTCCTGCCTGTTTTTTAACATCTGCAATATATTGTAGCCACTGATGCCAATTAAGGATATTAGGGCAACTATCAAACCAAGACTGATAAAGCTCCTATTCCCTATTATAATCTGCTTTCTCTCCCTGCTATCCATATCTTCAAAAGTGATAAATTTTCCTAACCCTTCCGTCTCAGCTTGATTGTTCCACTGGTCTACTAAAAAATCTGTAGGTCCTTTGCCTTCAAAAAAACAGATAAAACTCGGATCTTCGGCGGTAAATTGTATAATATTGTCATCGTCCAACCCAAAGGGCGGCAAAATACAAAAGAAATCTCTGCTATGGGAGATTCTTTTTTCCACAAGATCTGAGAGCAAAATGCTATCTATATTCCCACCGGGAAAGGTGTAATAGCAATAGTTATTTTGCAAAACTCCAATTACCGTAGTTTTTACCTTATACAATTCCTCATTATGTCCGATGGTCACATCCATTTGAGACCCCAACCCGTACATTTTGCTTAAAGGACTGCTAACTATTAGAGGTACAGTCCCGTTCGCAGTTAACAAGTCTCTTAACTTACCCTCCCTTAAAGGAAGAAACAGACTTTCCAGCAACACAGTGTCATAAACCTGGAAACCAGCTAGGGCATATTCCTGTTGTTCGGTGTCCCATACCAATCCCATTCCAGCGTGGACGGTTCCGACAGCTGTTATATCCTGATACCCGGCGATACTAGTTTTCATTTCATAGTAGCTGTTGTATATATCCTCAGAGCCACCATATGTGTTGCCTGTTTTTTCCCCGATTAAATTGCAGAAACGTTCAGCCGGCATAAACAGCACAGCATTATCTAGCTTGGAAGTCTTTATCATTTTTCGGGACTGATTAACATAAGCAAACTTTGTAGAAAGTATATTAAATATCAAACACATAAGCATAATCTGAGTCATTAACACAATAATACTGCCTTTGTTTTTCCACATTCCCTTGCAGATAATGTACAAATTTTTCACTGCCAGTTTCCCCCAATATTCCGTGCTAATTGGCGCCTCAGCGCCTGGGGCATCAGCCTAGATACCGTCCATGCTATTGTATGGGCAAATAATAGGGTCAAGAATAGACAGCAAATATATAGAATCCAGATATTGGTTATATCTATCCTGTAGTAAAGGTACCCTAATGGGATAAGAAGCGGCGAAATAGTGTGGTAAACCAACAAACCCAGTCCGAAAGATAGTGATGTAATGATAATCGCTTCAAATACTATATGAGAATACAACCAGAATCTTGTGCATCCACAAATAATATAGGTGTAGTATTTTTTGGTATTATAACTAATCCAATATCTATAAAAAGAAAAGACGTTAACCAAACTAAGTCCAACTGCTAATACGATTAATAACATTAGGAGATAGATTTCATATAGATACTTCTGATCGCTAGGAACCGGAAGTGAAAGTGACTCATGAGGAAACAGGGAATAAAATTTGTCATTAAACTGCTCTAATTGACTTTCCGTAAGTGCGGTTTCAAAATAGAAATCTACTGTCGCGCAAGATCCTGCGACTTTTTTATATTCTTCGAAAGGTATAATCGCATTTCTTTCATTAACTAATTCCGGGGAACCTTTTACAGGAGACATTACCG
Organism: Desulfitobacteriaceae bacterium; assembly: GCA_028704155.1. Taxonomy (GTDB): domain Bacteria; phylum Bacillota; class Desulfitobacteriia; order Desulfitobacteriales; family Desulfitobacteriaceae; genus UBA2264. Next base: position 1,362 of record JAQVLN010000139.1, on the reverse strand, counting down.
GAAACACACCTGTGCCAATGACATTATAATGATTACCCTGAATGGCAAATTGAGCCCCCCTGATATTCATGAGTTTATCAAAGTCGAGAAGGCAACTTGAAAGCAAAACCGGCCTCTCTGTATTGATGGCTGAATGAAAGTCTCGGCCTGTTTCCAGCACATAGCCCAAGGAATTGCCATAATAGCCTGTTAGAATATAGTCGCCATCCTCAATATAGGTATGGGCATATAGTCTGCTAATTCCTGGAAGATAGTTACTATTATAAAATTCTTGTTCAATAAATTGGAGAACACTTTTTAGATTCGAGTTCTCAAAGTACATGGTAAAGTGGCGCAAGTTCATATGAATACTATCCAATTCCTTATAGTGTGCTATATTGTCGGTATGGAAGTATATAAATGCTGAGAAACATGTTGTCAAGCCAAGTAGCAACACTAAAAAAATCAAAGTCTTTTTTTTGATAAAATCAATGACATCATAAATGACATGAAAAATAAACTTCATAAGGGCCTCCTTTCGTAATTCGCAGATAGGGGGATGAGGGAAAGTTATGTCAATAGTTATCTATTAACACTACATTGTCACAGAGAATCTGAGGTCTGGTTTTATTAGTTGTAAGACATCCGTATTGGTAGCAATAATTCGTATGCCAGGATTTTGCATATACCCCAGTATTACCCTTGCAAGTACTGCTTGCCTGAACTGATGAAGCGTTGTTAATAGCTTTAGTTTTAGTCACTCCACCTACAACATTTCCTTGACTGTCTCTATAGTAAGGCCTTACTTTTGCGGATAAGTAGTTATTCCATGTTGAACCGCATTGAGTACCATATGTTGTTGCATAACAATCGTCTCCATCTAATGGATAGCTGGATCTTTTTGCACTAAGAGTGTTTTTGTATGTTGAACAAGCAAATGCAGTTCCAAACAGGAATACAGCTAATGTAGCAAGACATAATAACAAAATAAAAATTGATCTTTTCACATACATCCCTCCAGATAATTGTCATTCCCTCATCTTTCCCTGTTACAATTATACTAAATGCGGCACATTAGTCAATACTTTTAATTAGGCAACTTGACTAAACTATGTGGATACTAATCATGGTAGAATCATCCTCTTACCTGATACATTATATAGGGCTTCTTCTGCCTCAAAAGCAAAAACGGCTCCCAGAGGAAGCCGTCCTATTTTGTCTGCACCGCATCGACAATGTTTTTGTCCTCAACCACCCCGGGCCGTGAGGATACCGTCGGTCATCCTGTAGACCTGGTCGGCGGCGTCGGCGATGGCCAGATCGTGGGTGACCACCACGACGCAGTAGTTTTCAGCGTGGGCCAGGTGCCGGAGTATGCCCATG
>JAQVLN010000138.1 GCA_028704155.1 Desulfitobacteriaceae bacterium | reverse complement strand
TCAAAAGAAATCCTCGCAAAGCGAGGACTCATTAGTTGTGTGGATTACTATTTGAATTGAACCGCCTAGTGCGGATCCGCATGCTAGGTGGTGTGAGAGGGAGGAGAAAATCCTCCCTACTCGATTTCGATTATAGATTCAGTCGGAATCAGAAGAATCAGAGGAATCAGAAGAATCAGAATTATTGGAAACAGTTTCAGGGGAGGGAACGGGTATTTCCTTAGAATTATTCTTTGCAGGGGGGGTTATTAAATCGGTTGTATTTATGTTTGCACTAGGCTTAAAAGAACTATGAGGTAATCTATAGTAAGCTTCATTAGCAGGCCATTTGGTTGATGAATCACGGTCTGCTGGATTTAAAAATACTCTCGTAATTGTTTTTGCAGTGGTTGGTCCGGGTAAATAAGAAGGGTGATCTGCATCAACCTCTTTCTGAAACCAGATATTGCTTACTTTTGTTGGAACATCGCCTTCTGCGGCGACATCTTTGGCAGTAAATTTAGACGGAGTCAGGCTGCTGGGCAACAGCCCGGATTTAGTATCATAGGAAACATTTACGATCCCGCTGGGCTTGGTTAGTTCTGATACCACCGGCAGGCCTTCTAAAGCAACTTTCATTACTTTCTGCCACAGTTTAGCCGGATATGTTCCGCCGTAGACATTAGACAAATAGTGTTTGCCATCAGGATCATAATCATAACCCATCCAAACAACCCCGACATAATTTGAGGTATAGCCTACGAACCAAGCATCAGGGTTACCGGATTTATTACCATATTTGGCAGGGTCTAAGGATGTAGTACCGGTTTTGCCGGAAATTGCCCAATTACCAATTTGGGCATGGGTTCCGGTTCCCCATTTTACAACCTCGCACATCATATCACTAATGAGGTAGGCAGTTGTTTCTTTTATTTTCCGTTCCCTGGTTATCTTAGCGTTTATTACTGTTTTTCCCCGAGAATCAGTGACTTTTTCGATAGCATGTGTGGTAGAAGCAATTCCTTTATTCGCGTAAATATTGTAAGCCGTGGCCATATCAAGGGTTGAGACACTAGCCGTACCTAGAGATAAACTTAACACTTTGTCTTCCTCGTTTAGAGGAAGTCCCAGGCGTTCTTTGGCAAATCGCCAACCATAATCCACACCAATCTTATCCAGAAGTTTAACTGCATAAACATTTCGTGAACGTGCCAGCGCACGCCGCATAGGTATTAGTCCTTCCCAAGTGCCATCATCATTTCTGGGCGTCCAGGTTTTACCGTTTCCCATGTTGTAACTAACCGGCATATCATCTAAAACTGTTCCGGGGAAATAACCTCCTTTTTCCAAGGCGGGACCATAGACAACCAGAGGTTTTATTGAAGAACCAGGTTGCCGTTTAGAGTGCCAGGCGCGATTTAGACCTCTGGTTGTATAATTTCGCCCACCCACAATTGCGCGGATAGAACCGCTTGATGGGTCTGTAATAGTCATGGCGCCTTCGACTTGCATATCTGGCATACCTTGCGGGAAATTTGCCGGATCTGCAAAAACCTTTTCCACTGCAGTTTGAATTTTCGGATCAACGGTAGTATGGATTTTAAGCCCACCGCCAAAAATTTGGTCTGAACTAAGATTATAAGTTGATTCAAGTTCTTCAATAACATAATCTACAAAATAGGGGAATTTATAATTTTCATTTACATTGGTAGTTTTTTGTGCACTACCGCTTTTCTTCATTTCTTCAACATAAGTAAAGGGAGCATCTTTATATTTTTCATATTCCTCAGTTGTGATAATATTGTTGTTTTTCATTACACCAAGGACGATTGTGCGCCGATTTTTTGCGTTGTCAGGATAAAGATAAGGATTATACGTTGTCGGAGCTTGGGGTAAACCAGCCAACAGCGCTACTTCATCAGGAGTGAGATCCACGAGTTCTTTTCCAAAGTAAGTTTTGGCTGCAGTCTGGATGCCGTAGGAAGATTCTCCAAAAAAAATCTTATTTAAATAGAAAGTCAGGATTTCTTCTTTTGTATACCTGTGTTCGAGTTCAATTGCCAAAGCAGCTTCCTGGATTTTGCGGCTGAGTTTTTTGGCAGTCGGATCTTCAATAAAAGCATTTCGAGCGAGTTGGATCGTAATTGTACTTGCCCCTTCGCGGGCGCTTCGGGAAATAATATCGTGGTAGGCTGAACCAATAATCCGAATTGGATCAAAACCAAAGTGTTGGTAAAAACGCTTGTCTTCTACAGCAACAAAGGTATCACAGACGATTTGAGGGATATCCTGGAACTTAACGATTTGGCGATTTTCTTCAGAACGCAGTGTTGCAATCTGATTACCCGCTTTATCTAAAACGATGGAAGATTGTTTTCCGGTCAGGGAAACAGGGTCCCATGCCGGAGTTTGAATAATGGTTATTATGGTATAAATTAGTACTCCCGAAAAAATCAGAACAATAAAGGCTAGTGCTGTATGCAGAAATAATCGCCTTTTTGGCTTTTTATTCATGCCTATTACCCCCTGTTAATTGACTGTGATTATGTTAATATCCTACAAAAAGTCCTTTATTAATTTCACACATATTCATAAATTATATCATATTTTTATAGGTCATAAAGGTTTTTGCACCAATGTCAAATTTTAATAAAAAATATTCTTGTTTTTTAGGCATAAAGAAAGTATAATAATTTAATTATAGGTCTATTAAACAGCCTGTCATTGCTGAATGAGCCAGACTTTGTGGCATGGATATTATGTTGTGAACGTCAATGTGGGTGGTACCGCGGAAGCAATTTCGTCCCTCGACTTTCAAAAGTTAAGGGATTATTTGCAATTGTGAGCAGTTAATAATATTTTTTTAAGGGGGAAGAAGATTGTGAATATCATGGATGACTTGAAAAACCGGGGCCTTCTTTATCAAAGTACTAATGAAGAAGCCTTACGAAATAGGTTGTCTAAGGGTCCGCTTGCTCTTTATTGTGGTTTTGACCCAACTTCCGACAGCTTACATATAGGAAGTCTCCTTCCTATATTGGCGCTCAAAAGGTTTCAGTTGGCAGGGCATAATTCAATTGCTTTGGTAGGCGGCGGGACCGGTTTGATCGGGGATCCGAGCGGCAAAGCTTCAGAACGGATACTTAATCCTAGGGAAACTGTTGAGCAATGGTCATTGCAAATAAAAAAACAACTGGAAAGATTTCTGGATTTTAAAACTAAGATTAATCCCGCAAAAATTGTAAACAACTATGACTGGCTGGGTTCCCTGCAGGTTATTGAATTTTTAAGAGATATCGGCAAGAATTTTCCTTTAAGTATTATGCTGGCTAAAGATTCTGTAGAATCCCGATTAAGTAAAGGGATATCGTTTAGCGAATTCAGTTATATGATTTTACAGTCTTATGATTTTTTTAAGCTTAATGAATTATTTAACTGTGAGCTGCAAATCGGCGGAAGTGACCAATGGGGCAATATAACTGCCGGTATTGATTTAATCAGAAGGATTTCTCAAAGTGAAGATAAGGAGATTCATGGTTTAACAATACCTTTAGTGATAAAAAGTGATGGAACAAAGTTCGGGAAAACCGAATCCGGAACTATCTGGTTGGATGCAGAGAAAACTTCTCCCTATAAATTCTACCAGTTTTGGCTTAATACCGATGACCGTGATGTTATTCGATACTTAAAGTATTTTACATTTCTTTCTAACGAAGAAATCCTGGAGTTAGCTGACCAATTAGCGGAAGAACCGGAGAAGAGAAGTGCTCATCGCACTTTAGCTCAAGAAGTTACGGTTTTGGTTCATGGCCAAGCCGCAATGCAACGTGCAGAAAGAATCTCGCAAGCTTTATTTACCGGTAAACTAACCGATTTATCAGCTGGGGAGATTGAAGAAGGTCTGAGTGATGTGCCTTCTACTAATATTGATAATGATCAAATAGGTCTAGTTGAATTATTAGTACAAGCCGGTGTTGCTCCTTCAAAAAGAGGATCCCGGGAGTTAATTCAGAGTGGTGCTATATATATCAATGATATTCGGTGTACCAATATTGAGGTAACGGTTCCCCAATTAGAACGCCTGGCAAGTAAATATATTATAATTCGTCGTGGTAAGAAAAATTATTATCTAATTAAATTTGGTGGATAATATTATATCAAAGACTTGGTAATAGCCAGGTCTTTTTTGAAGTATGACGGGGATGCCGTCAATCTGTGGTGAAAGTCCACAAGGGGCGTAGTTGCCGACGAACCCCAGAGGGACTTGCAAGTTTCACATCGCGAGGTGTGGGAGAGAAGAAGCAATAGCGAAATCGTA
>JAQVLN010000137.1 GCA_028704155.1 Desulfitobacteriaceae bacterium | reverse complement strand
CGAAATCGAAAGAAGTAAAAGAAGCATTGGAGGGTTAAGGTATGTCTGAACAAATTAAAACTCTGAGCGGACGGCGCGAATTCTTATTTCTCTATGATATTAAAATGGGAAACCCCAATGGGGATCCCGATGAAAATCGACCGCGGGTGTTACCCGATGGAACGTATTATGTCACAGATGTTCGCCTAAAACGTTTTAGCCGGGATTTCTTAAAAAGTCGAGATTATGAGATCCTGGTGGACAATATTGAGGGCCGTACCACTAATCTAACGGGTCGAGTCGTACACTACTTGGCAGAGAATAAAAAGGATAAACTCGAAGGCAAGGAATTGGTAAAAATCTTGCTTGATGCTTTTATTGATGCCCGCCTGTTTGGCAGTTCTTTGGCTTTTAAAGCAGAAAAAATTAAGGATGAGAAGGGAAAAGAGCAAACTTGGGAGCCGAAACCAGTACCAAAAACATTAACCGGTGCCGTTCAATTCAATATGGGAGAAGTCCTGCATCAAGCGGAAAGTGTGGATATTATTGGAACATCTGTCTTTGCGAGTGATGATACTAAAAGTCAAGGAACGTTTACTTACTATTATGGATTGCGTTATGCATTAATTGGGTTTTCGGGAGTTGCCAATGAGCACTCGGCGGAACTCTCTCATTTGAGCGACGAAGATTATGAACTATTATTGAAATCCCTCTGGCACGGAATCAGAAGTGCCGGTAATACACGTACCAAGGTTGGACAAATCCCTCGCCTGATCCTGAGTATTGACTATCAGCCTGGAGAAGAATTTCAATTTGGACGTTTACATGATTATGTAAAGCTATTAGCAAGGACAGAAAAAGAAGAAAAGGAATGGGCTTCGCCGGGTGACTATCAACTCGATCTAAGTAAACTGGTGACTAGAATTAATGAACAGGATGATCGTATTGCCGTAGTGCGTTATGCAATTTCTAAGGATATGGAGTTAACTGAACCATTACCGAATAATTGGGAGGAACTTGCTATTGAAGATCTCCCAAAGGACGTTGAGGCGAAATGATATCATTGATTTCTTTTCAAATAAGTGGACGATTTGCTCATTTTTTGCGGGCGGAAGCAGGAGCAAGTGCTTTGAGCTATCCTATTCCACCGCGCACGGTTATTCTTGGACTAATCGGAGCGGTACTTGGGCTGGTAAAGGATAGTCCACAGACTGTTTTAGAACCGTTTCAGGTTGCTTTAGCAGGTAGAGTTCCCCAAGGGTTTTGGCATAAAGCTAAACTTCGTAAGGACCCTCCCGAGTCGCTGCCACATTTGATTAAACGATCACAAGCAGGGAAGAAACCAACGAAACCGGAAAAGGCTACGTTAATTGCCCAAGAGTGGTTATTCAACCCGAGCTATACCCTGTGGGTCTCCTTGCCGGAGACCTATCACGAAAAGTTAGAGAGACGGATAAGAGAACGCCGGTGGTATTATCAGCCCTCATTAGGACTTTCTGAGATGACAGCAGATTTACAGTATTTAGGAAGCGATACGGCTAAACCCTTGCCGAGTGGATCTTATGAAGTATCTTCTGTAATACGGCAAGGGCAAGGAGAAATTCAAGTGGCTAAAGTGTTGGAACGGAATAATCTTGCTCTACATTTGCTTCGAATGCCAAGAGCAGTTACTCCTGAGCGTGTATTTACCCATGAGGGATATATTTTGGAAATGAATGGATCTCCAATTCCTGTTCAAACTTCCAACGGATATGAAGTGGCTGGAAAGGTGATTATGTTTTTATGAGTTCGCCGATGTATTCCCATCCCCATTTAGAGTTGCATGAACACATTGAACAAGTAGAAAGTGGATTGAAGGCCCTTCAACAGTGGCATTCTCAAAAGGTCCAGGATATCGTAGCGGAGTGGTTAGTGAGGTTGGCAAAATTTCATGATTTGGGTAAAGGTTCAGTGGCCTTTCAGACATATATTCAGAATCCTCGGCATTATCATGGAGATCCCAAAGAAAAAGCCCATACACCTCTTTCCCTGTTTTTGACTTTGCTCTTAACCCATGGAGATAGATGGGATGCTCTAGATGAATTTGGCTTAGCAGCAGTGGTTCGGGGTCATCATTCGGCCATGCCGACAATTCCCGAGCGCAAGATCGGAGCAGTTTCCTGCTCCGATCGGGACATTAATAACTTTGCCGGTGGAGAGAGTGTCCGGGTGTTAAAGAAGCAACTTAGTCAATTGGATTTTATAGAGCTGGAACATCAAACAGGCCTTCCTGTGCCTAAGGATTGGGAGTTGGTTCGCGCCGATCCGGCAAAATATGTCCGTAAAATGAAGCGTTACATGGATGATGTATTAGTCAAAGATGTACAAAAGCTGACGGAAGATGAAGCTGTTTTTTATCGTTTAAAGATTCAATTGTTATTTTCCATGCTCCTTGAGGCGGACAAAGCTTTGCTGGCTGTCTCAAATCCGGGAAACTATCTTCAACGAGAGAGGCAGCATTGGGATGCGCAATGGGTTGACCAGCGAATTAAAAACCTTGGGGATCACAATAAGGGAAAGGTTCTGTCTGGGGACCGGGAGCTGCTAACTAATAAATTACGCAAGAAAATGAGGGATGAAGTTAAGTGTTCAATTGAAGATAATTTTGAAGACTGCATTTTTAGTTTAACGGCTCCCACGGGGTGTGGCAAAACATTATTGGCAGCGACGTGGGCACTAATAATACAGGAGAAAATTCGCAAAACAGCAGATAATCCACCGAAGATTATTGTCGTACTGCCCTTTCTTTCGGTAATTGATCAAACTGCCAAAGAGTATGCCAAGCTATTAGATATCGGAGGAGTAAAGAAGGACGGTCGGTGGCTATTGACCAGTCACTCTTTAGCGGATCGCAGTTATGCGCAGGATATGGAAGTGAAAGACGAACGATTTTTCGTGGATACCTGGCGAAGTGAACTGATTATTACGACCTACGATCAATTTTTAATGAGTTTAATGGACCCAAAAGCTCGCTACCAAATGCGTTTTCATCATCTATGTGATGCACTGATTATTATGGACGAGGTACAATCTTTGCCCTGTCAACTTTGGCAACCCCTTGATCGGGTGTTTCAAAGTTTAATGAGCCTGGGGAGCAGTAAATTGCTCTTAATGTCAGCAACTATGCCTTCGTTTATTTCCCAGCATACTCCTTTAGTAAAAGATTATCCGGCGTTCTTTTCTGCTTTTGCAAGGTACAAACTGACATTTAAGCTGGAAAAAACGATGAATTTAGATGCTTTTTGCGAATTAATAGTTGAGCGTTTGCCTGATTGGATCAGTGAACATAAGCGGGTTTTAATTACATTGAATACACGGGGTAGTGCTCGAAAAGTTTGGAAAGAAATTAAGGAAAGCTGGATTGATGTTGAAGAAGTGATGCAGCTTTTTTTCATTAGTGCTGACGTAACACCGAAGGATCGACTTAAAATTGTAGATCAGATTAAACAAGGGGATCCGTGTATAGTGGTTTCGACCCAGTCCATTGAAGCTGGAGTAGATATTGATTTGGACTTAGTCCTGCGCGATTTTGCACCACTTGATAGTTTGGTTCAGATAGCCGGTCGTTGTAACAGGGAAGGAAGAGGTTTGCGGGCAACCGTGGAAATATTTGATATTGTCAATGAGAATGAACGTCGCTACTCTGAAATGATCTATGATGCGATTCATTTACAAGTGACACGCTCTCTTCTCCAAGATAAAGATGAAGTGTTGGAAGAGAATCTATTGCCGCTGGCAGAACGCTATTTTATAGAACTATCGAATAAAAAGGATACGGGCAAAGAGCATTTGGAAAGGTTTAGGCGTTGGTTGAATGACGATCCGGTCAAAGAATTATTGCGGGGTAAAGAACGGCAACAGTTTACGTTCCTCGTGAGTGAGGAAGATCCCGAATTGTTAGATGAACTAGCTCAAGCCAGTCAAGTGGAAGATCGGTGGGAGCGGCGAGAAGCATGGCGGGCTTTAGCCGGACGGATCGCGATGGTTTCCATTCATGTTTTTGCTAAACCAGGTTTTAGCCCGAAGCAGATAGCTAATGAACATCCTGGGGATTTGTGGGTTCTAAGGCCGGGATATTATGCACCGGCAGGTGGTTTAAATATTGAAGGAGAAACGATGATATTATGAGCGTTGATCTATGCAAGTTATTTCCATGATCCATCGATTTAGATGTGCTACACCTAGGAGCCTGTTTCATAACACCAGAAATCAATTTTGCACGTCTTAAAAGCCACAATATATAGTGTTATAAATATGCCATTTGTACTAAATACGGACATCAACTTTCAGTGAAACTACTTTTGCAA
>JAQVLN010000136.1 GCA_028704155.1 Desulfitobacteriaceae bacterium | reverse complement strand
GAAAAAGGTATTATTGCCGTAAATCCAACAGGAAACAGTATTGATAAGTTATTGACAGATGTTATCAATCAAGTTGCTGCCAATGCCGATACAAAGAATATTTTTATCTCCTATAAAACAACAAATTACACATGCAATTTTGACTACAAGTGGACGGCAGAGGCTCTTTACAATATTCTGGATAATGCTGTTAAATATACTAATGAAAATGGGAAGATAAAAGTGGCTGTTGCAGCCTATGAACTGTTTTATCGTCTTGATATTATGGATAATGGGATTGGCATAGCCAGGGATGAGCAATATAAGGTATTTACCCGTTTTTATCGGAGTACGGCTGTAATCGCTCAGGAAGGTGTTGGTATTGGTCTTTATCTGGCAAGGGAAATAATTGAAAGACAAGGCGGATATATTAAAGTACAATCCGATTTAGGAAAAGGCACAACATTTTCGGTATTTTTACCGAAATAACCGGAGCCCTGCAAATCTTTCAAAACTGTTAGATTTCAGAAAGATTGTAGAAAGATTTATCATGTATGATCTGTATTGTAGGGAACTATGATACAGATTATTTTTTTGGAGGAAATGAAAATGAATACTTTAAAGGTAAAGGGACTTAAGAAATATTATGGCAGTGGTGACACAACTGTGAAGGCACTTGATGGTGTAAGCTTAGAAATCGAAAATGGTGAGTTTGTGGCAATTGTAGGTACATCAGGTAGTGGCAAATCAACGCTTTTACACATGCTGGGGGGACTGGACCGTCCTACAAGCGGAAGCGTTACCGTTGACGGCAAAGAAATATTCTCGCTTAAAGATGATGAATTAACTATTTTCAGACGCAGAAAAATAGGCTTTGTCTTTCAGAATTATAATCTTGTTCCGGTGCTAAATGTTTATGAAAACATTGTTTTGCCCATTCAGCTTGACGGCAACAAGCCTGATCAAGAGTATTTAGATAAAATTATCAATACGTTGGGGCTGGAGAGCAAATTAAATAATCTCCCCAACAATCTTTCCGGCGGACAGCAGCAGCGTGTGGCCATTGCCAGGGCGTTAGCCACAAAACCGGCCATTATTCTGGCAGATGAACCGACGGGCAACCTTGACAGTAAAACGAGCCTTGATGTTATGGGACTGCTCAAAGTAACAAGCAAACAGTTTGCGCAAACAATTGTTATGATTACCCACAATGAGGAAAATGCCCAAATGGCTGACAGAGTTATTCGAATTGAAGATGGCAGGATTGTAGGAGGCCAGAATGTTTAATGTAAACAATAAAAAAGCGATAAACAATCTGGCTTTAAAGTCTTTTCAGGCCAATAAACTGAGAAATATTTTTGCTGTTGTCGCGATTGTCCTTACTACCATTTTGTTTACAAGTTTATTTACGGTAAGCTCCAGCTTATTGGACTCTATGCAGGAAAGCACAATGCGGCAGGTCGGTGGTAGTTTTCATGGAACCTTTAAATATTTGCAACCGGAAGAATACGAAAAACTAAAAACTCATAAATTGATAAAAGACATTGGATATTCAGTGGTTTTGGGATTTGCTGAAAACAAGGAGCTGCTGAAAAGGCCATCTGAAATCCGCTATACTTCAAGTGCATGGCAGGCAAAAGGCTTTTTTGCGTTACCAACGACAGGCAGACTTCCCCAAGACGGTAAGGAGCTGGCCGCCGATACCATCGTGCTTGAAAAGTTGGGCATACCTTGTGAATTAGGTCAAAGAGTGACCTTAGAATATACTTTGAGCGGCCAAAAAATTGTCGACACCTTTACTCTCGTCGGTTTTTGGGAAGGGGACATGGTTATCCGTGCCAGTCAAATATGGTTATCACAAAAATATGTTGAGGATAAACTGATAGGATATATCCCTATGTATGAGGGGGATTTTGTGGGCACAATTAACGCTGATGTTTCTTTTAATAACAGTTTCCAAATTGAAAAAAAGCTGCAGAAGGTTATTGTGGAAAGTGGCTATGGTATTAACGACATCACCTATGGCGTAAACTGGGCATATATAGGCAATAAGGAAGAAACCGATTTATTAACCGTGACGGGTATTGTCGGAATTATACTGTTGATCATATTTTGCGGATACCTGATCATATCAAATATTTTTTACATTGCCATTGCCAAGGATATTCAGGATTACGGGCTTTTAAAGGCAGTGGGAACAACCTCCAAACAAATAAAAACCATGATCAAAAAACAAGCGTCTTTGCTATGTCTTTTAGGTATCCCCATAGGATTATTGGCAGGATTTTTAGTCGGCAAAGCTTTGACTCCGATTGTACTTTCTATATTAAATACTAATGTTGTGACGATCTCGTTAAACCCGCTTATCTTTCTTGGTGCGGCGGTATTTGCCGTGATTACTGTTTTGCTCAGTACCCGGAAGCCTTCCAAAATTGCCGGTCGGGTAAGTCCGGTCGAAGCAATCAGAAGGACGGATAATACAAGCAATTTTGAACAAAAAGTGAAAAATAGCAATAAAACCAGTCTTTTCAGGATGGCTAAAGCCAATGTTTTCAGGAATCGTAAAAAAATGCTGCTGGTAACAATGTCCCTATCTTTGAGCCTTATTATTTTGAATTGTACGTATTCCATCGTCAACAGTTTTGATCTGGATAAATATTTAAAGGAAAGTATTTGCAATGATTTCACTGTAGCGGATGCAGGATATTTTAATGTTTACGTAGGATATACGGAACAAGATACGTTGACTGATGATTTTCTGCAGGAGTTATATGCGCAAGCTGGCGTAAAAGAAACCGGCAATATTTATTTTTCTGAATTAGCCTACCCTGTCGATGATAAGGTCTTAAAAGCTCATCAACGTGCTATAAAAGAGCTTAATATAAATGGGAAAAAAGCAGAAGCGCTTAATGAATATCTTTCTCGGGGCAGTGTCCAAAGCCACTTGTACGGAATCGATAATTTTATTCTGACAGGTTTAGAGGTTTTTGACGGCGAAATTGATGTCAATAAATTTAAAACAGGAAATTATGTGATAGTTTCCGCTTATGACAGTTCGGGTAAAATTCCCTATTACCAAGTCGGCGATAAAATTACAATTGATTTTGGCAACCAAAAGAGTAAGCAATATAAGGTGATGGCGATTGCCCGTCTTCCCGTTAATTTATCTGTACGACATTCTCATTTTGTCGATCCTAACTTTTTTATTCCTACCGATGAATTCATTGCCCAAAAAGGTCAACTCCCGCCGATGCTGACTACTTTTGATGTAAATGATGAAAATGAAAGGGAAATGGAAAAATATCTCCATAATTATTGCAACAACGTAAACCCGGATCTGCAGTATGAATCCAAAGCCACTTTTAAAGCAGAATTTGCTGGATTGAAAAAAACATATATATCGGTTGGCTTAGTTATTAGCTTTATCGTGGCATTTATTGGGATTTTGAATTTTATCAATACCATAATAACTTCAATTATGGCAAGAAAACGTGAGCTTGCCATGCTGCAAAGTATTGGTATGACCAAAAGACAAATGAGAAAAATGTTGGCTGGCGAGGGACTTATATACGCTGGGTTAACGATGCTCTTTGTTTTAACTCTGGGTAGCGTTATAGGATATTTGGCCATTGTTGCATTGATGGGTGATATTTGGTTCTTTACCACCACGTTCACTGTTTGGCCATCGGTAATTTGTTTGCCTATACTTATAGGATTAGCATTGATAGTTCCGCTTGTATCCTATAAATTTACCGATAATAAATCTATTATTGAGCAGTTAAGAGAGACAGAGTAAATAATATATATATTAAAGTATCCATTAAAATGTAATCAGGAAGCTTTTTCTATTAAGGGGGGTAGGGTTATCTGCCGCCAAGGTCCCACCAGGTTCTAGCGGCGTCTTTTTTGTATCCTCTTGAGCCATGTGGAAGTGATAATTCTGTTGCAGAACCTGAAACGTTGATATAACAAGGGTTCGCGAGGATGGATATGAAAATATGTTTTTGACGTGGAGGCTATCTTTCACGTCTTTTCTTTTGTAAAATATTAATGGGCCTGCCCATTTTATATAGATGATGAAGGACGATTCAGAGAATGTTGACCAACGAGAAATACAAGGGAGATACAATGCTACAAAAGACTTTTACCGAGGATTTTATGACTGGTAAGAAAAACAAAAATATTGGGCAACGAAACAGGTATTATGTAAGGTGAGGCTTCCCCGATAAAATGGACACTCCAGAATTAGATTTTCTTCTTAAATCTCAGAATTACTTGCTTTTACGTATTTCTAATTTTAGTTCTAAGCTGCTAACTTCTTCATAAAATTTCGTCTAAATTCTCCGGGGATC
>JAQVLN010000135.1 GCA_028704155.1 Desulfitobacteriaceae bacterium | reverse complement strand
TTTAGGGTTCTTACCGACGTTTTTAATGCTTTGGAAATCTACCTTCATCATCATAGGGTAGATCATTACCCATATTAAGATTGCCGTAGGGATGGAAACATTGGCATATTCAAACTGTCCTAAAAAACCAGGTACCGCAGGCAAAAATTTACCAATCAAGACACCTGTTGCCATGCAAAGAATTACCCATACTGTTAAATACTTTTGAAAAAATCCTATTCCTGATGTTTGTTTTTTATCCATAGACATTCCCTCGTTCTCTAAAGGTTATTATTTAGATTCACTTTTCTGTGCTTCAATTATATAGGAGGCCACAAACTCTTCTGCGTTTTTTCCGGGCACCCAACTCTTGATGATATCTTTACTATTGTCTTTGGGGACCATGCGGATATTTATGAAGCCGGATTTTTTAAGCATATTTTCGATGACTTCAACATGCTCAGCTCCGGCGATACAGCCGGTAAGACTATTAAGATCATTTTTTACAGACTCCGGTATTTTTGCTGTGGCGACTACATCAGATATGGAGATTCGCCCACCGGGTTTGAGCACCCGATAAGCTTCATTAAAAACCTTCTGCTTTTCTAAAGCCAGGTTAATAACACAATTTGATATGATGACATCAACTGTGTCATTTGCCACCGGCAAGTGCTCAATTTCCCCTAAGCGGAATTCAACATTTTTATAACCGCTTTCCTCGGCATTTTTCCTGGCCAGCTTAATCATTTCAGGTGTCATATCTACACCGATTACGAAACCGGTTTCACCAACCTGTCGTCTTGCAAGAAAACAGTCAAAGCCTCCGCCACTACCTAAATCAAGGACGACGTCTCCTTTTTGAAGTGACGCTATCGCAATCGGATTACCGCAGCCTAAACCCATATTCGCCTGGTCAGGCATATTTTTTAAATCATCTTCCGAGTACCCCAAGCTTTTAGCAGTCGCATTGATATCAATGGCAGGATCGCCACCGCAACATCCCGGACTGCAGCAGCAACTGCTTGAACCT
This sequence comes from Desulfitobacteriaceae bacterium, assembly GCA_028704155.1. Classification (GTDB taxonomy): domain Bacteria; phylum Bacillota; class Desulfitobacteriia; order Desulfitobacteriales; family Desulfitobacteriaceae; genus UBA2264. Next base: position 3,359 of record JAQVLN010000135.1, on the reverse strand, counting down.
TTCAGCGCAACTTGAGAATAATTTTTCCTAATCTTTTCTCTGAGCTTTTCTTTGTCTTTCATCAAGATCACCTCCAAAATTATCGTATTATGCTTATTTCATTTCAATGCAATGACCTGTAAATGCACGCCTTTGTATTACTCACCCTCTGGCCTTTTGCAAAAGCTTTACGACCTCATCAGTTTTTAGAACCTTGCCATAAGAAACTACTTTTCCATCTACAACCAGGGCGGGGGTCGTCATCACGCCATAGGCTGCAATCTGAGAAAAATCGGTTACGTGGTCAATCGTTGTATCCATCCCGAGTTTCTCTAATGCGGCTTTTGTGGCTGCTTCCAGTGCATTGCACTTGGCACACCCGGTGCCGAGAACCTTGATGCCTGCACCTTCGGTCTTCGCAGTTTCGGCCTTTGCCATGCTCTCTGAATCGCAATTGCCACCGCAACAGCATGATGTTGTCTTTTCCTCTTTGTTTTTCTTTCCAAACAGTGCCATAATAAATCTCTCCTTTTCAGAATATTAGAATCCAAGATAAAACATGTAAAATCCAATTAGTAATATCAGAGCACCCATTACTATTTTCAATACGGTGCTTGCTTTTCCATATCTTTCGCTAGAAGAAAGCTTTTGTACGAAGCCTATAGATGTTCCGGCGATAATCGCGAGGATACCATGCCCGATTGAATACAACAGCAGTAATAATATGCCCCAGACTATACTTCCTTTACCGGCTACAATGGCAAGCAGTGCAATCAGAACAGGAGTGGAGCACGGAGAAGAAAAAACCCCGCCGAGAATTCCGGCGATGAATGCACCTGCAAAACCCTTCTTGGTATTTTTAGAAATAAGATAGCTGGACGGGATGATTTCAAATATACCCCATGTCTGCAAAGCCATCAATACCATTAGTACTCCAAGTATGATATACCACCACGATGCGGATGTTCCCATGAGCCGCCCTGCGATGGAAGCAATCACGCCAAGTATAGTAAATGTCACAGCTGCTCCGGCTGCAAAAGTGAGCGACAACCGAAATGCTCGTTTTGTATCCTTTTGCCCCGTGCCGCCTACATATCCGATTACCAGAGGGATACTGGAAAGGGAGCAGGGGGTGAACGAGGTAAGGATGCCCGCCAGTAGAGCCAGGAGCGGGGCCAACCAACCACTTGTCTGAATGAGCTGTGACAGGTTTTCCAGAGCTTCTGTCATTTACCCACCCCCATATCAGTAAGGATACGCCGCATCTGGTCCTCGGTTAGGCCACCCTGATGTACTGTAAAGACATGCTCGTTTGTGTCCTTCGTAGAATACATCGTGAACTCGATTTTAATATCGTCACTGGGTACATAAGGTGTTCCGTCAGCGTTGATAAAAATCTGCGTAGGAATGACTTGGATCGGGAAGTCGTTTGCAGCATCCTCGTTCTTCCACACATCTACAAACTTTATGATTGCTGCGCCTTGCATCTCCACGTTAAGTGTTTTAAGCACAGGAGCCATTTCCTTACATGGAATACAGGAATCAGCACCAAAATCAATGATAATAGGCAACTCATAAGAGGTCAACACTTCTAAGTCAATATTTGTAGCTTCTAATGTGAAGTCTTTGTTACCGGTAATCGGTGGGGCATCCGAATTTGTATTCTTAAAAATCCAGATACCCGCAATGATCAACACGATGCAGACAGGGACTATAATTTTGACGAGCTTTTTTTTATCCATCAGCAGCAATCCTCCGTAGCATTTCCACTAAATAATTAATGGTGCAATAGCGTTGAAAAAGTACCCTACTATTATTATACCTGCAGCACAAATCCCGATGAAGAGCGCCATCAATTTAGGTTTTATGGCTTTACTTAGCATGATTAGTGATGGCAGTGACAAAGTGGTAACACCCATCATGAAAGCTAATACAACACCAAGTTGCGCTCCTTTGGCAAGCAGGGCTTCTGCAATCGGAATAGTTCCGAAAATGTCAGCATAGATAGGAATTCCTACTATTGTTGCCAACGGAACTGCCAGCGGATTACCGGTTCCTAAAATTTTAACGATCCAATCCTGCGGAATCCAGTTGTGGATAACGGCGCCTATTCCAACGCCTATCAATATATAAGGAAATACTTTTTTGAAGGTGTCGATTACCTGCTCTTTAGCAAAAACCAATCGGTCACGTCTTGTCAGGTCAGGATCTTCAATGTCAACATTTCCTCCTCTGGAAATGAACTTTTCGACGTATTTTTCCATATGCAATTTTTCAATGATGGTACCTCCGACAATTGCGATTAGCAAACCGAGTACCACATAAATGATAGCTACTTTTGTTCCAAAAATACTCATCAAAAGAACCAATGATCCTAAGTCAACCATAGGGGAGGATATAAGAAACGAAAAAGTTACCCCTAACGGCAGGCCTGCACTGGTGAAGCCCATGAACAATGGAATGGATGAACAGGAACAAAAGGGTGTCACCGTTCCCAGCAAAGCAGCAATGGTATTCGCGCCAATTCCATGAAAGCGTCCCAATATTTTTTTAGTCCTTTCCGGCGGAAAGAAACTCTGAATATAAGAAATAATGAAAATTAAGACGCAAAGCAAAACAACAATCTTGATCGTATCATAGATAAAAAACTGTGCACTGGCGACCCAGCGATTGCTTATATCCAGCCCCAAAGCCGATAATCCGTTGCCTATCACATCATTGAGCCAATTCATGCCGAGTAGTTGATTCTGAATAAACCCCCAAATAGCTCTTAATACTTGCATTGTGATAAAACCTCTCTTTCATAATTGGACAGTCATATCCAAAATATTTGATATATAGTATCTGAAAAAAGCCATTTTATTAGATAAATGGCCTTTACAGACAACAATTACTTTCCTCAGTTATTGCCTCCAGCGTGAGGAGCTCTTTCAAAAGTGCCATAGCTTCTCCGCCACCCTTTTCACATATTGTATAGTATATCCATTTGCCCTCAGGCCTGCTGTCCACGATTCCGGACTCACAGAGAATTTTCATGTGATAGGACAACGAAGACTGCGGCATATCAAGCTGTTCTATCAGCACACAGGCACATTTTTCACCGCTACGAAGCAGCTCAAGGATACGCAGCCGCTTTTCATCACAAAAGGCTTTGAACACCTTTACTTGATCATCATATGTGGTTATTATGTTCTCACCTCAAATCCAAAATACTTGATATGATATAGTATATGCTTCAAATCTAAAAATGTCAATATGAATGGAAAAAACTTCACAAATAATTTGAAAAAGCCAGGAGCGCATCGCCTGGCTTTCAGCCTTGCATAAAAAATATGCCCAATCCGATATCGACATTACGACTAATATCAGACTGGGCATTT
>JAQVLN010000041.1 GCA_028704155.1 Desulfitobacteriaceae bacterium | reverse complement strand
CGTATACTCTTGGAAGCCAATTAGCGCAGCAAATAGAATCGACATATCGGTTAAAGCAAAAATATAGAATCTAGTTAGGTAATCGGCTTGCGAAGCCCTCAACACTGCATGAAATAAGGCTTTCCTATGATCAACTTCTAATAACTTGTAAACTTACGCTAGTACAACTTCACTTTAATTTCTGATTGCTGTAAGTACGGAAGCGAATACTCTTGAGGAGCCCGGTGCGATAGTTCCGCACGCCGGGATCTATGCGGGGGGTGTGCCGGGTAACCGGTATCTCTACCGTGACTCTGGAATCGGAATATCGGAGCTGTTTTGTGGGGTTATTTTCAAATAGAGTCTGTTTAGGTTATAATTGACTAAGAGGTGTTGCGAGATGCCAATAATAAGTGAATTTTACGGTATAAAGATTATGATGTTTTGGAATGATCATTATCCGCCACATTTCCATGCGGAGTATGGTGAGAACAAGATTTTAGTTGATATTGAGAGCGCCACGGTATTAAAAGGGATCTTCCCTTCAAAACAACTCAAGCTAGTTCTTGCCTGGTGCGAAATTCATAAACATGAATTGATGACCAATTGGGAGAATGGAAAAGGAAATAATCAATTTATTAGAATCAATCCTTTAGTTTAAGGGGGTACTATAAATGTTTCATAAAGTCTTGCAGGTAGTGCCGACTGATGATTACAAAGTATACATCTATTTTGATGATGGGAAGATTAAACTATTTGATGCTTCAGAGCTAATAAAAAAGGGAGTCTTTCAGCAACTCCAGGGCGTTGAATTGTTTAAGAATTCTTGCACTGTTCTTAATGACACTTTAGCTTGGGACTTATCCGGTAAGTTTGATCCCTATAATTGTTTAGATTTAGATCCCGAAGAACTTTACAACTCTTGCCCAGAAGTAAAAGAACCAATAAAAATATAATTTAGCAACGTGAGGCTGACAGATGGAGTTGGCCTCATCTTTTTATAGCCATTTGTAGCTACTTTTGCAACAGGCTCCTAGGAGCCTGTTGCAAAAGTAGTTTCACTGAAAGTTGATGTCCGTATTTAGTACAAATGGCATATTTATAACACTATATATTGTGGCTTTTAAGACGTGCAAAATTGATTTCTGGTGTTATGAAACAGGCTCCTAGGATACTCCCCAGCGAAATTCAAACCCCAAGAACTCAAACTTTGTATTTTCCTCTTTACGAAATCGTGAAAAGCTTATAATGTTGGTTTTCTCCTCCGCCAGTTCCAGCCCGAATTTTTCCAAGCGCTCTCCTACTGCTTGATAAAACTGCACTGCGTCTTGTTTGTATTGGAACGCGCACACGAAGTCATCCGCATATATGCAGATATAGTTCATGCCTATGCATGACGGCTTGACTCTCTTTTCGAACCATAAATCCAGCGCATAATGAAGGTAGATGTTCGCTAGAATCGGACTGATGACCCCTCCTTGCGGGCAGCCGGTTACTGGATGTTTCACCATTCCATCAGCGTCCAGGACGCCTGCTTTTAACCATTTCTTGATAAGTCTCAGAAATGTCTTATCTGCAATGCGCAGTTCGAGCATTCGAATGAGCCAATCATGGTCAATTGCATCGAAGAAACCCCGGATGTCTGCTTCCACGATGTAGCTATACTTTCCAAAGTTTAGCTCATGGGTTAAGTCTATTACTGCTTTTTGTGCTCCCGTATGCGGTCGGTATCCATAGGTATGGTCACTGAATTCCGCCTCATAGATAGCCTCTAGGATTTTCGCTGCTGCACGTTGGATAATCTTGTCTGATACCGCAGGTATACCTAGCGGTCTTTTCTTTCCATTACCTTTGTCGATGTACACTCTACGTACGAGTTTAGCCCGGTATTGTTTGCTTTTTAACTGCTCTGCTGCCTTACCAAGGTTGGTTTCCAATTCCTCAGCGTATTCCTTGGCTGTCATGTTGTCTACTCCTGCAGCGGCTTTCTTCTTTAGGTCATAGAAAGCTTCGCGCAGTGCTTCAACGTTGAGTAGTCTATATAAGTTCCCAAACCGGTGGGTTTTGTTTTCTGTTGCCTTCTTTGCTATTCCCCGCAGGGAGGTTTGCCAGCGTACTTCCGATCCGACATGTCCGGCGCTGGTTTCCTTTACAGGCTGCATACTCTTGTTAACCCCTTCCCCATGTAGCCGGCTTTCCCGACCTCGGAGTACTGTGAGTTAATCCGACTCCCTGTTGGTCTTCAGCCTTCCTCTTTTTCGATTGGTTAGACTTACCGGTCTTTGCCGGAAACAGCAGGGTCTCCCAAGTTCCTGATACTTCTCTCCATACAGGCCATGTTCTTTGACCCCGACAGACCCTCAGGAATCTTACCTTTAACGATTCCTTTGTGTTGACTTCCGTGACGTTAAACACGTGGTCGCCTGCATTTTTCCCGTTAACGAGGCTGAATGTGCTTCAGGAGTTACGGTCCTCCCTGTGGCCTATATGGTTCTCTGTGTACACTTCACCTTGCTGTTACCAGTTTCAGCGCAACACTCGATATGGGTGGCTGGTTAAGCCTCACCCAACAGGGACTCGCACCCTGCAAGAAGTACCAAGCTTTGCTTGGCGTACTAACGTTCAGGAGTTTCCGCAGCGTCCCAACAACATTCATATTGGCAAAGTTGCGGAAACTCCGTGTTAGATGAAGTCGGCTACAGTTTTCGTCCTGCTCCTCTTGATAAATGATAAAGTATAAGCTGATTTAAACTTACATTCTCTTCCTTTGCCATTTCCGAAAGTGTGCGATGCAACGATTTCGGCATCCTTACTCTTAATTGACCTGAAAAATCTTCGGTACTTGGTTCAGGAATTATTCTTCCTAATTCTAAAGCAGTTTCTATCCAACTTTTTTTTGCATCATTTAAACTTTCTAATGCTTCTTCTACCGTCTCTCCATCGGTCATACATCCTGGCAAAGTTGGAATCTCTGCTAACCAACCACCGCCTTCATCTTCGGTTAGCTTTCTTAACTTTATCTCATAATCTAAACCCGCATAATAATCTAAGTCCTTAGCCATCATTCTTCGCCCCTTTCAATTCTGTCAATTGCTGAAATCGCTTCCTTAACAAAGATAGCCTTGATTGGTTTATTCTTTGGGATAGTCAAAATATCCGTGAGTTTTGGATGGAAGTAAGTATAATGACTAGATCCCCCTTTCGGGTTTCTACGGCTGAACCCATGAGACTTCAAAACCTTATCAAGATCCTCAAATCTTACATCCTTGGGATTATTAACTATACTAGCAAATAATTTATCCGCTCTAGTCACATCTCCACCTCCATATTTATGATACCATATGTGGAACCACATATGCAATACAATATATAACTTTCGTCTTCCTCAGTATAAGAAAACATGCAAGCCGATTTCATCTAACATTTTTTAGCGCATAAAGAATGCGCTTTTTATCCCTTTGCGATGGGATTTGCGCATGTTGTTGCGGAAATCCCTCTTTATCGAACAGTCCCCATGCGTCAACCGGCACAAGAACCTTAATAAGCTCCGGGTAGGTTAGCGCCATGTTCAAGCCTATGCCGCCCCCCAGGGACAGTCCAGCCAGGATGACCGGTCTTTCCCCAAACGCTTCGATTATGCCCTTTGAGAAGGACGCATCAATGCCGTCACAAGCTTCCTAAAATCTTCTTTTTCTTTATCGGAATCCAAATCTCACTTCTATACTGCGGATCCTCAGTGTCCTTACTCTCATTCCACAAAATTTCGGGGCCTTCAATGGCCTCATAGCCTGAGGACGGGAACCACTCGGAGTATATCCTCCCCCATACATTTTGAAGCGTTTCCGGAAATGGTCCAATAGCTTCGAATACCGCCCAGATACCGGCATCAATTAGATGATCAACGAAACGGCTATTTTCTTCGTCAATCCAGAAGTAAATGAGGAAACTTTTTACAAGCATTTTATGAATACCATAGCTGTGCCACGGTTCTTTTTCAGTCAATGTAATGCGTTGCGGAAACTGAGAAAGTGATGAAATTGAGTGTACATATTGTCTGCCATAAGCTACAATCCTCGTCTTAAATCAGCGAACACCTCAGAAGCTGGACGAAAATGGTCGGCTTTTGCTTCATCCAAACCATTCTGCATGATTGTATTGAACGTGTCTACATCCATTTCATCCCATGCCATTGGAGCGGCGGGAAGCGACAGGGAAAAGGGAATGCTTTTGGTTGCTTCTACTTTACTGTTAGGTGAATATCATAATTGCACCTGTACCCTCCGATCTATTTGCATGGAATCTGGTGTTACAATACAATCATAGGCTAAAACATGCACTCCTGCTGCAACAGCTTCTTGTAAAGCTTTACCGAATCCCGGATGGGTCACATCGTTTGGAATGAAATACTTAACAGGTTTAAACTGAATGATAAATAAAAGATAACCCTCATAACCTTCTTGCACCACATCAATCAAATGATAAATATGTTTTATACCGCGTTCTGTCGGTGCATCTGGGAAAGCTGCCACTCCATTACTTTCTAATGTTACGCCTTTTACCTCAATAAAAGCCTTCCTATCTTCATCTTCAAGATAAAAATCTACCCGGGAATTGCCATGCTTCATCTCAGGATAAACTAATGTTGGATTTGGATATATTCCGCCTGCTTCAAGCCATTCCTTAACCACCTTATTTGGAGCTTGAGAATCCATGTTTACCAACAGGTTATCCTTTTCAACAGCTATCAGATCATATTTTGTTTTTCTGTTTGGATTATTATTCTCTTCTAAATATACCAGACTCCCCGGTCTTAACAATTCTCTGCACCGTCCGGTATTTTTAACATGACCGACATGAACAACACCATCCATTTCTACCTGCGCAATGAATCGATTGGGGCGATCTATAAATCTGGCTTTATGTACGTTTATATATTTCATCCATTTCTTCCTCATTATCGAACTAATATTTATTTCTATAAACCCTTAGAACACCCCGCATGCACCATTTCAGAAAATTCCGGCCCTAACTTTCTGTATGAACGCTCTCTTTTCTATCTGCTTTTTACCGGGATTGTCGGTTATTTTTATATTAGTTAGAGTTTAGTCTGAATGCTCAGCTTTGAATCATCTATTAAACCCTTTAGGATACGTTCCAAATCACCAACCATAGATTCCCATTGAAATGGCGACATTTGCGCAGGCATAATTTCAACAATAACGTAATAATTTTGAGTTTCTGTAACAACTGTAATTAAATTTCGTCCCGGAATCAACGGATAGTATTCCGGTTTGCATATTTCAAAGTCTACACAGGGATTTAGATAATTTACTTCCAAGCGTCGTGCTTCCATCACTGTCCATAAGCCGTGTCATTTCTTCAATGAGTTCCAACGGAAATAGCGGTGAAGCAGTTTCTGGTCTGGTATACGAAATAGCAACGTAAGCCATTATTATTTTATATCTTTTTACCAATATAAAATATATATCCATAATACTGTTTGTATTTTGAATACAAGTCTGCCTCACGCCTCAGAAATGCAATCATATTCTCAACGGCTTTATTTCCCGCATGTTTCTTCAAGAATTCCTCTTGCCTTGCTTTTTGCGGAATAAAATAATTGTCTATCCAACATTTTTCAGGCAACGTAAATGCGGCAACAGGAATATAACCTGTTTTTTGCATGATGGAAATATTATACCCTATTGTGCCAATTTCAGGAACTGCGTCCACCCACCACTTCTCAATTTCAGCAGGGCGTTCATCGGTAAACCATGATTCATATGTTACGGCAACATAACCATCTTTTTTGAGGAAACCTTTCCAGTAATTCAAGCCTTTTTCAAAACCTATATTGGCAATAGCCCCCTCAGACCATATCAGATCAAATTCGTCATTCTGAAACGGTAAATTATCCATTGAACCGACAATACCTTTTACTCTATTCTGCAAACCAAGTTTTCCGGCTGTCGCATTAAGTATATTAATCGAATCGGCAAAAAGGTCGAGGGCGGTGATGGTTGCTTCTGTATTTTGTGCCAAAACCATTGTTTGAAAGCCTGTGCCGCAGCCTAAATCGGCAATTTTTGTTTTATTTGAAAGATTTTCGATAAAACCTAATGCCCTGATGGTTTCTTCGAGACTGCCGGGTCCCTGCCGTTCAAGCCCTGTGAAAAATTCATTGATGAGCGCAAAATCAAATTCGTGGGTTGTTATTTCTTCCATTTTCATACTCCTTATTTTCTAATTATATCTTTGGCTTTTTCTGCCTTCACGGTTTTTGCTATGTTTTTACGCGGAGGAATATGATGAATAATAGCATTACCCATACTTTGGGCGCAGTCAATCATCACAAAATCACCGATAGCAGGGAAGTCCGAAACGCTCTCGGCTAGGGAACATAGCAGAGCTTGATCGATTTCACACAAAGCATTAATATTCATCTCTAACGGCCATTGACTAGGAGCCTGTTTCATAACACCAGAAATCAATTTTGCACGTCTTAAAAGCCACAATATATAGTGTTATAAATATGCCATTTGTACTAAATACGGACATCAACTTTCAGTGAAACTACTTTTGCAACAGGCTCCTAGGTCTTCGTTGTAGTATTCATTAGGCTTCCCAATAGAGCATCTGGCCACATCACCCATTGTAAACATCCCGTGCTTTTCCAGCTTTTTGGCATATCCTTTTCCGACACGCCAGAAATCCATAAGCGGACGATGCGACCAGAGCATTTGGCGATAGGTCATCTCATCCAGCTCCGCAATACGCACCCCGTCTTTATCCGGCGTTAGATGCTTCGCACGGATGTCCATGGCTATTTTAGCAAGGTAAAGGTTTGTTCCAATCCCGGCTGTAGCTGTTATGCCAGTCGTCTTCAGGGCTTCTTGAATCATCATCATAGTCATCTCGCGGGGTGTAAGCTGATAGAGTTTTAAATAATCTGTGGCATCAATGAACACCTCATCGATTGAGTAAACATGGATATCCTCAGGGGCAATGTATTTCAAATAAATATTGTAAATTCTTGTGCTGTACTCCATATATAGGGCCATGCGCGGCGTTGCAATTATATATGAAAGAGCCAATTCAGGCGAGCATTTCAGCGTTGCGTTGTCATAGGTTTCTCCGGAAAGCATACGACTCGGCGCTATCCTTTGCCGCTGTGCATTTACTTCCCTCACTTTTTGCACGACTTCAAATAATCTTGCACGACCGGGGATTCCATGGGATTTGAGCGGCGGCGAAACGGCAAGACAGATGGTCTTTTCTGTGCGGCTGGCGTCGGCTACTACGAGGTTAGTGTTCATGGGATCAAGACCGCGCTCTATACACTCAACGGAAGCGTAGAAAGACTTCAGGTCGATTGCAATATAAAATCGATTCTTCTTACCATTCTTCTTAGCCACTACATTTCGCCTCACATCAAATAGCATCTGTCCTTCTAAGGATAAATTTCAAATAACGTTTTTTGAGCCACATCGGTATAATCCGGCATAGTGCCAATGGTGGTAGGGCTGTCCAGGGTTTCCTCTGCTGCTGGCGGTAAGGGATTCTCCTGGTATAAATTAAGCCCCGTTGTGTCCATGTACTGTCCGGGGTGGTCACAGCAATACCGATAACAATCGCCACAATGGAGGTAAGTATAAAATAGACTCCCACACGAAGCCCCAGCTTCTACTGTCCCGAATGGACCACTACCCAAAATCCGCTCACAATTTTCTGTCAAGATACCCCTGCAAGGCATTTGCGAATTCTTCCGGACATTCTTTTTGCGGCCAATGCTTACAGCCTTCCATCAAATATATTTCGCAATCGGGAATCCTTTTGTGGGCAAGGAGCGCCCCTTTTACAGGAACCGCTTTGTCCAGCGTGCCATGTATAAGCAATGTGGGTACATTTATTTCTTCAAGCCTTCCGAACAGATCTATAGTAAGGCCTGTCGGCGTAATCTCACTTCTTTGAAAGGATATGAAGGGCTTGCCTGCACCAGGCTCCAGCATCGCTTTCATTACTTCGGCGACTAAAGCATCACTCACCTTTGATTTATCACTGAACAAGCTGTATTTTAAGGAGAATCCGGTGACAAGGGGACAGGATTGCTGTCACTTGCGCCCCTTGAAAGATCCCTCTTCTTCTTCAAAAATTGCTTGACGGGTTTATTCCTCTCATTAGTATATCCCAGCTGTACTTTTGTTTATTTCCGCTCTTGGCACGTAAATCACTTCTTTAGTCATTTTAATTATATATGGGTATTCGTGTCAGTAACACTGTCCCCCTGTCACCCTATAAAAACATAGAAAACCCCCATCTCTGATGCTGAGACTGAGATGGGGGTTTTTAATCATTTAATTTTTTTATTCTAACCAATCTGAGTCATATACACCAAAGTTGTCTCCACTGGCGGTAATGACATCCTCCACCTCAAAGCGGGTGATTTCCACTTCCGGTTTCTCACAAACTTTTTTTATGGTGTCACTTCCATTAAGCTTCTGGCTCTGGCTCAAGTACTTCAGCTACAGACTTGCTGAGCGGTGCTGCATAAATGATATGTGTACCACCAACGATGCTGGTGAATTTTACATAAGCCCGGGCGGTTATTGACTGGTCTTCCTTGCCTGCCGGTATACCGGTCAAAACCCCGGTAAGGTGAGATCGTCTTCCGTTTGGGCATAAATGTTGGCTACCGGAATTATCAGGACGGCCGAACCGGGGTTGTTTTTCCAGTCCCAGTTGGTTGGGATAGTGCCCAGTCCCAATTCCTGCTTTTCATTAAGTTCCAGCCCATCAGGAATCAGCTCGGCGGGCAAAATCACGGTGCCGTATTCGCTAACTCTGGCAAAGGCATCATTCTTGGTTAACTTGGTAATAAACCGGAGACCGACGGGATTGATGTCCCTATACTCTGCTCCCTGCATGGCAATAACCGGAATAGTATCCTCTGCCCACTCTCCATTGCTGTAAACATATACGCCAGCCTGTTTTCTGTTATTTTCGTAGTAAGTTTTAAAGCCTGGGTTTGAACCCATTGTAAAGCCCCAACCCCAAGAGTCGTCAATTGTAGTCGTGCCTATGGCTATACTTGTCAGGGGGTTTCCGCGAAATGCCTCATCTCCTATGCTCGTCACACTATTGGGGATAGTTACTGAGGTCAGTTGGTTCCAAGAAAATGCAGACTCCCCTATGTTGGTCACATTTTCCGGTATGGTGACTGATTCTAGATCGTTATTGGCAAATGCCCTTTCTCCTATGCTGGTCACACCTTTAGGGATGATGACTGATTTTAGATAGTTATTGTCAAATGCCTTTGCCCCTATGTTGGTCACACTATTTGGAATGGTGACCGAGGTTAGATATTTATCAACAAATGCATCATTCCCTATGCTGGTCACCGGACATCCGCCCAATGTCTCCGGGATTACAACTGCAACCTCCAAGGGTCCGTTATAACCAGTAATTGTCGCTTCCTCATCAGCAACAGTATAAGTAAAATCACCAAATGTGTCCGCATAGGCTGTATTGCTGCCAACCAGCATCATAAAAACCGTTATGAAAGCTATTAAAATAAGCCTTTTCCAATCGCCTATGGTAGTAGCCACTTAGCATCCTCCTCTCAGAAATACTCTTTTTTAAAAGAGATTAATTTTTTATGCCCAAAACTTTTGCGTTAGCAACTTGACTGTTTTCCTCAACTGGCCTATATCTCAGAGCCTTATAAACTTATTTCATCAAATGGATAGCTGCGGGAGCCTTTCTGCTGATAAATTTTCATTCCAATCCTGCTATCCTCAATTTCCTCCTTCTAAGACACTTATTTGCCCAGGGAACCGCTTCAGTTTTATGTTATATTCTACGCCTTATTAAATAATCCTCTGGTATTATTGCAGAACTAAAAATAATTTTTTTTGCAGCAAAATAGGTGACAAGGGGACAGGGTTGCTGTCACTTACGCCCTTTGAAAGATCCCCCTTCTTCTTCAAAAATTGTTTGGCTGATTTATTCTTCTCATTGGTATATCCCTAGCTGTACTTTTGTTTATTGCCGCTCTTGGCACGTAAATCACTTCTTTAGGCATTTTAATTATATATGGGTATTCGTGTCAGTAACACTGTCCCTCTGTCACCGATGTTCCATGCCCAGACAAAGGAAATCCTTGTCTCCGGTCAAAATAATGTCCACTTCTGCGATAATAGCAGCGTTTAATATTGGTTGGTCTTTCACATCTCGTATCAGTTTTTCTGCATGATAAGCTGCTGGAATTAGCTCATACGAAAGCTCAGCCAAAAGGATTTCGCATCCGGTAACTTATCAGGTTTCTTCCGATTCAGCACTTCCCGCAGCTCATAAATATTACGATCACACAAAATCACATCATGGTGTTCGGTTACGTACAAGAGTGCTTGCGCTACTTTTGAGTGCGGAAAGAGGATAGCCGAAATCAGTATATTGGTATCCACTAAGATCCGCATTGATTATTCTTCCTTTCCATACCTCACTTCATTTACTAAGTCCTGCACATCGTTCTCATCGTTTACACCGATTTCTTCTGCAACACCTGCAAACGCTTCCTGTGCTTTATAGATTGCCTGTGCCGATGCATTATTGATTACAACCTCGCCATTTGGTTTCTGGAAAAATAAGATCTTATCACCTGATTTCAGACCAAGAAGGCGGCGTATTTCAGCGGGAACTGTGATTTGCCCATTCGCAGAGATTTTAGCTAAATTCATAAATACCACCCTTTCTTGAATTCTCAAGTATTCTTTAGATTCATTACATTCTAGAATAAGGTGATAAATCAACTCATACATTTATCTTATTAAACGCCAGATGCCCATAATAAGCCAGCTAGGCAATATCTTGGCTGCCAGACGGTGTATAAAGGTGTGTGGGCCGCAGGTGACTACTGCAAACCCCAGCTTGTTTCCAAGCATGGCACAACCGGCAACAAATGAAGGTTGAAGTGCCGCCCAGAAATTCTTGACCAGAATTCCATTTCGCGTATCAACTGCCACCTTCATAAACTCTGTCTTTATCCAGCCGGGACATACGGCGGTGACATGTATACCCCTGCCGCGAAGCTCCCACCGGAGTGATCTTGTATAGCTTAATACAAACGCTTTGGTGGCAGCGTATATATTAAATCCGGGCAAAGGCTGAAACGCTGAGCTCGACGCAATCTCAAAAAGTCTGCTCCCGCGGCTCATATAAGGTAGGACCGCAAGAGTAACATCCATAAGCGCGCGCACATTTATATCTAAAATCCCACGGCTTTCCTCACGGGTCAAATCGTTGTAATTTCCGAATTTTCCAAAACCGGCCGCATTTACAAGATATCGCACGTCTGGCTTTTCCTCGTTTAGAAGTCTTTCGATTTCTTCTATGCTTTTGGTATTTCCAAGATCCAAAGCCAATGGACGCACAGCAATTTTCAGCTCGTTTGCCAGCGTGTTAAGTCGCTCCACCCTACGCGCGATAACCCACAGCTCGTCCACCCCGCCCGTTTTGGCGATTTTTTCGGCAAAGGCCTTTCCGAGGCCTGAGGATGCGCCTGTAATAATCGCTATTTTCATCAGGATTTACCCTCCTTAATATTTATATTATACCAAGAATGGGCACGAGACTACTCATTGGTTGAAGAGCCAACCGAATTTCAACGTTTCGAATATCATAATTGCACCAGTACAATCCGGTCCATTTGCATGGAATCAGGTGTTACAATACAATCATAGGCTAAAACATGCACTCCTGCTGCAACAGCTTCTTGTAAAGCTTTACCGAATCCCGGGTGGGTCACATCGTTTGGAATGAAATACTTAACAGGTTTAAACTGAATGATAAATATGTTTTATACCGCGTTCTGTCGGTGCATCTGGGAAAGCTGCCACTCCATTTCTTCCTCATTATTGTGTTTTGATCTGGTCTTCTGCTATATACATCCTGCTTATACCAAACCAAAAAACTTTTCAAAGAATTTGAGCAGTTTTTCAATAATGCCCTGCTTTTTGACTGCGCGGCCACCGCCAAAGCGTGAAACAGGGGGCATAATTTTATCAATGGCTGTACCCGTTGTTTTCAGTGTTCCGTCCCGGAAGGCATTGTCCATAAATCGCCGCGTTTCTTCCGGCTTTAGTTTTTCTTCTTCGATGATGGCTGTGATATCCTCTTCCCGGCGTTCGTTTAAGAATTTACGCCAATCTTCATCAACCTTTGTCGAGGTATTGACTTGCTCAATGAAATGTTCGATCAATTCTTTTTTGCTGCGCAGCTCAAGACTGGAATTGATCGCTTTATCAATAGTAGTGAGGATGGTCTTGTCCTTGCAGTTGGATTCTTGATATTTCGCTACCAGCATCAGGATATAGTCAATGTTTACCTCGATCTGCTTGATAAGCTCAATCTCAAAAATAATATCATCGTTGATGGTTTCTTTATCACCATCAGCACCTTTTGTATATTCCTGATACAGGTCAATATAAATACTTTGATAGTCCTGAAAATCCCTCGCGGACAAAATTTCATTACCGGCAAAGTCGTCAAAAGCAGTCAGGATATTTCTCAGTCTGAGAATTGATCCATAGAGCCGGATGAAGCCCTTTTGTGCTTCCTCTCCGCTAATCGGTTGTCCCAGAGGATACTGAGAAGTCAGATTCCCAATTAATTCTTCATAACCTGGCTTGTACTCACCTTTTTCATCAAAGCCGTTATAGTATTCCTTATATGTTTTAAGCAGTACAATACCGCCGGCGTCTTTGTTTCCAAAAAGTGCAATGGCTTTGTCCGTTTCTTCTTTTAAATCACGAAAGCAAACAATATTGCCAAAGGTCTTGACACTGTTCAAAATACGGTTTGTGCGTGAAAAAGCCTGAATCAGTCCATGCTGCCTCAGGTTTTTGTCTGCCCAAATTGTGTTTAGGGTAGTTGCATCAAAGCCTGTCAGGAACATATTGACCACAATCAACATGTCAACCTCCCGGTTTTTAACGCGCAGAGAGAGGTCTTTATAATAATTCTGAAACTTGTCAGAAGAAGTGTCGTAATTTGTGTTGAAAGTGGCATTGTAGTCCTTGATGGCTGCATCAAGGAAATCCCGGGAACTCTGGTCAAGATTTGCCACGTTAAAATCCTCGTCCGGCAGCAGCCCATCCGGTTCTTCCTCATTTGCACTAAAGCTGAAGATGGTGGCTATGGTGAGATTGCGCTTTTTTTCTGCAATCTGTTTTTTGAACTCGGCATAGTACTTCATGGCCATGGGAATAGAAGCTGCTGCAAATAGGGAATTGAAACCGGCAACCCGTCTTGTTTCCCGTTTTTCGATCATTTTCTTGGGATCTTGTTTGTCGGCTTCTTCCCATTTCGCAGAGAATGTATAGAAACTGCTGCGTTTAGTTTTCTGGTCAAAATGTTCGAGCACATAGGCAACAATATCACTAATTCGCTGCGGGTCGGCCAAAGCTTTTTCGCGGTCAATGCTATAAACTTTTTTATCATTAATGTAGTCCGGCATTTTCATGGTATTGATAAAATCAATCCTGAAAGGCAGCACATTTCCGTCATTGATGGCATCCACAATGGTATAAGTATGCAGTTTTTCGCCAAAAGCCTGCTCTGTTGTACGGAGCAGCGGGTTACCGCCCGAACCGGCATTGTCAGCAAAAATCGGTGTTCCGGTAAAACCAAAGATATGATAGTTCTTAAAGTTCTTGGTAATCGCCTGATGCATATCCCCAAACTGGGAACGATGGCACTCATCGAAGATTAATACAACGTGTTTTTTATAAATATCATGCTGCCTATTTTTACGGATAAATATATCCAGCTTTTGAATGGTTGTAACAATAATCTTGTATTCATGGGGATTGCCTTTTTCATCCCTGTTTTCCAGCTGTCGCTGAAGCACCTTTGTGGATGTGTTACCATTTGCAGCGCCTTTTTCAAAGCGGTCATATTCTTTCATCGTCTGGTAGTCCAGGTCTTTACGGTCAACAACGAATAATACCTTGTCGATGTAAGGCATGGTGGAAGCTAATTGCGCTGTCTTGAAGCTGGTTAATGTTTTTCCCGAGCCTGTTGTGTGCCAGATATATCCTCCGGCAGCGATTGTTCCTGTTTTTTTATAGTTGGTTGAAACAACAATGCGAGACAAGATGCGTTCCGCAGCGGCAATTTGATAAGGACGCATGACCAGCAGCAGCTCTTCGGATGTAAATACGCAATACTTTGTCAGTACATTTAAAAGGGTATGCTTGGCAAAAAATGTCCTTGTAAAGTCTGCAAGGTCGGCAATAATTTTATTGTTGGCATCTGCCCAAAAGCTTGTAAACTCAAAGCTGTTGCTTGTTTTCTTGCTTCTGCGGCGTTCGCTGCTTTTTTGTTCTTTTATATGGGCGTTTCTTGTGGTGTTGCTGTAATACTTGGTATGTGTGCCGTTGGAAATTACGAAAATTTGTACATACTCAAATAAGCCAGAGGACGCCCAGAAGCTATCCCGTTGGTAACGGTTAATCTGATTGAAGGCTTCACGGATAGCCACGCCCCGACGCTTCAGCTCCATATGGACAAGAGGCAAACCATTCACAAGAATTGTTACATCGTAGCGGGTTTCATGCTTGCCGCCCGCTTCCTCATATTGGTTAATAACCTGCAGGCGATTGTTATGGATATTCTTTTTATCGATAAGGTAGATGTTTTTTGTTGTTCCATCATCCCGTTTTAAGATCTGGATATGGTCATCCTGAATTTTTCGGGTCTTTTCAACAATACCTTCGTTAGTATTAGCAATACTCTCGGCAAAAAATCTGTCCCATTCGCCATCCGTAAAGGTGAAGGCATTGAGCAATTCAAGCTGCCTGCGCAGGTTGACAATTAATGCACCTTCATTGTTAATTATCAGATATTCATACCCTTGTGAGGTGAGCAGGCGAATAAATTCTCGCTCCAGCTTCGTCTCGCTCTGGTATTTTTCAGAGCGGACATTATATTCAGCTGTATATTCGGCAACAACCGTCGCTTCGTCAGTGCTGGCAACGATATTGTACTTGCTCATGCAGACACCTCCTTCACCTTAAAGGTTAATAGCTTATCACGGTAATATTCGTATTGCTTGCGTCGCACTTCAATTTCAGCGGGAAGGCCACTGGTCAGGTCATTGCATAGAGCATCAAAGCGGTCGAGGATGGCGACAATGCGGGCTTGTTCCGTGAGAGGTGGGAGGGGAATTGTAACAGTTTTCAGTACATTTGCATTGAATTGCGGCTGGCCTGCTTTGCTTACAAGTTTATTTGCTTGACCCCAATACAGACTGGATTGTGAAAAATGCCAGTAATACGCTGATAAAGTAGTGTTTTCGATAAAGCGAATTTTTATGAGAAACGAAGCATAAACTGCGGGAATATCCTCATTAAATAGCATAGTTTTTCCGTAGGTTGCACCGGTTCTCGCCATAAGTAAATCACCTTTTTCAAGCAGATATTTTTCGCTATCTGTGGTAATGTCAATATACTTACAGTCGTTGGGTAGCAACTTGCCATTATCACCAATGTCTGTAATACGGATAAATCTTGCGGTGCCGTGTTCTTTCGCTGTATCTGTAAAGCCATACTTAAAATCCGCAATATCTCCTAGTTTTACCATTGGCACATCGTCACCAAACGTAAGCAGCATATCCCTATAATATTCATACTGCTTTCTTCTTGCTGAAAGCTCAGCGGAGAGCACAGCGGAGAGCTCAGATGTAAGCTCTGTGAAATTGTCCAAAATACGGACAATTTCACGCTGGATAGGCAACGGCGGGAGGGGGATAACGAAATCTTCTGTAACTCGTAGAGAAATCTGCGGTAACGAACCCATACCTAATGCCGCTTCTCTAAAATGTGAAATGTTGTTTTTAAGTACATAATATAAATATTTCACGGCTATTATATTATCGGCTGTATATGCCCACATTTCATTCTTAAACGTAAATGGCTTATCATAATAAACGGCATCAATTACACCTCTGGACTGTACCAATACTGCTGGAACTCTTGTAATATTTGCTTTTGGAATATCCTCTTCCATTGCATTAATTACGGTTTTTCCACCTGCAAAGATTCTAATTTCACCATTAGGATTATCAATTTCTTTCATTTTTCCTGCAGTAATAGGTGTACCTTTGAGCCTTTGATAGACTTCTTTTACCTTTTTATACTCCACCCCATCCGGGCATAGTTCAGCAATTAATTCTTCCAGCTTACTCATCCTTACGACCCCCTCTTTCCATGAGTCGCTTTACTTCCCGATCGAAATCCGAAACAATCTTTTGCGTTTTGTTATATTCCTCATATTCCCCTTCCGCTTTTACAGCAGCCGCCTGTTTTGAGACTTTTCCTTTATCCCTAAGAAGCTCGTACTTTCGGAAAGCCAGAAACGCATTGATGCTCGCGGCGAATTCCTCCATGTTAAAGGTGTTCTCCCGTTCAATCAAATCTTCTATATAGTCAAAATAACCGGTAACTGCTCTTTCCAGTTGCCGTATTTGCTTTTCGCTTAAGTAATTTTTAGCGACGACCACATCCGATTTCAAGATGCGGCCTTCCGGGGCATTCTTCCATGTGGTCAGTCCCATATTTTCCTTATTACGGTCTACCCTTGAATAAATAATTTCAGTGGCAGTTTGTCCGGTAATGGCATAGTGAAATTTGTTTTGCACCATGGCGTAAAATTCATGGGTTACAGGAGCGTTCCTGTCATAATCAATGCTGCACTCGGCAAAAATATCGGTGATTTGCTGCCAGATACGGCGCTCGCTGGCCCGAATAGAGCGTACCCGCTCCAACAGCTCTCGGAAATAGTCTTTTCCGAAGATAGTTTTCCCTTGCTTGAGCCTTTCATCGTCAAGCACAAAGCCTTTGGTCAGGTATTCTTTGAGCACATCGGTGGCCCAGATGCGAAAATTGGTAGCTCTTTTGGAATTGATACGGTAGCCCACAGAGATAATGGCATCCAGATTATAAAACTGCGTATCTTTAGTTTGGGTTTTTCCAGGGATTGCACCATGTGCAGTGGTTGTTTCCATTTTGGAAATGACCACTTTTTTATCTAATTCCCCTTCCGCAAAAATATTCTTTAAATGCTTACTAATGGCAGGAGTCTGCACACCAAACAGCTCTGCCATCGCTTTCTGTGTCAACCAGATGGTTTCATCTTTAATAAAGGCGTCTACGGTAATATCCTCTAGTGCGGAACGATAAATTAAAAATGTAAACTCATTATTCATGCTTCCACCTCGATTTCCGCAATAATATTAGCGATTTCTTCCCTTAAAACCTGCTCCCTTGCTACAATTTTCTCTATCTCTGCATTAAGAGCAACAATATCAATTTTCTCCCTGGTGTCCTCCTGTTCTACATAGGTGGAAACAGACAGGTTGTAATCCTGTTCTTCGATTTCGCTGTTTGGCACAAG
>JAQVLN010000134.1 GCA_028704155.1 Desulfitobacteriaceae bacterium | reverse complement strand
TAAACTTCCAATTAACTCCTGCAACTTCCCCTTCTTCATTAAATATAAACGTCGGTCCGTTATCCCGGATCCAGGAATCATTATGTTCAATCTCGAGATATTTAATTTGTACATTATGAAATAAACAAGAAACCTTTTTTGCATCTGTAGAGTTTACCACAATTGTCACTGGTTCAAATTCTGTTATAGCTTTAATTATTTCGGCATAGCCTAGACAAACAGCCTCATAATCCTCAGGATAACACATTGAAGATTGCACAGGCCAGGAAATAAGAGTACGGTCATGTTCAGCCCATTCGGCAGGCATTTTATAGTTTAATTCATTAGGATACATTAATACACCCTCAAATACATGATATTTCCAATTTGGTTATTCTGTTTAATTAAGTTTTTTATTCACTATATATCCATTATATCTTCATTCATTGTTTTTTCCTGAATCAAAGAGTAAACTACTTGTGAAATAAAGTGTTACTTAAATAGAAAGGACTACTGAATGCAGCTCTGGAAACGAAATCTATTTGCATGTTGGGTTGGTTCATTTGTTACAGTAGCCGGTATGAGTATGGTCGTGCCGTTCCTGCCTCTCTATGTTGAACTACTTGGGATCCATAACTTAGCGAGAATCGCACAATGGTCTGGTGCAACTTTCGGTGCCGCTTACGTTTTTGCAGCAATAATGTCTCCAATCTGGGGTAAACTTTCCGATAAACACGGTCGTAAGTTAATGCTTCTCCGGGCCAGTTTGGGTATGGCGATTGTAATAACCCTAACCGGTTTTGCCCAAAATATTTATCAATTACTTGGACTTAGACTGTTAATAGGACTGATATCAGGTTACTTGGCATCTGCAATAACCCTGATCGCCAGCCAAACTCCAAAAGAACATTCCGGCTGGGCTTTGGGTACTCTATCAACTGGAAGCGTAAGTGGTTCTCTGTTTGGACCACTGATCGGAGGCTGTTTAGCAGATATAATTGGTCTTCGTCAGATCTTCTTTGTAACAGGTTTTTTTATGTTTCTTTGTTTTATTACAACAAGTTTATTAGTCTACGAAGATTTCATTCCCACAAATTGTGCCCCATTAACCAATCGTGAAGTTTGGAAAATGATTAGCAATCCAACAATTCTGATTGCTATATTTATTACAACGTTTATGGTGCAATTCGCAAATTTCTCTATAGAGCCAATAATAACAGTGTATGTAAAACAACTATTGCCAGATTTAGCTCATATTGCCTTGGTCTCAGGAATAGTTGTCTCAGCTTCAGGAATTTCCACTGTTCTCGCCGCACCCCAAATTGGTAAAATATCAGACCGAATAGGACCAAGAAGAGTACTGCTAGCCTGCCTAATACTTGCAGGCCTAGCCGTCATTCCCCAAGCTTTTGTCAAAACCCCATGGCAATTAACCGGTCTAAGATTTATTATGGGGTTCGCAATAGCAGGATTACTTCCCTCAATAAACTCGCTTATTAAATGCCATGTTCCCAATGCTGTATCGGGTAGAATATATGGATTCAACCAAGCATCACAATATCTGGGAACTATCTTCGGCCCAATAATTGGCGGGCAAATGGCCGCCAATTTCGGTATCAAGTATGTATTCTTTACAACAAGTATTCTTTTGTTTCTCAATGCAATCTGGGTCTATCTGTCAGGTAATCTAAGACCTGATAAATCAGTCTGATATCTCAGCTAATTGGGCTTTGGTTACCGAAATTAAATCAAGAGGACTCAGGAATATTTGAAGTCCACGTAAACCGGCACTGACAGCTACTTTTTCCTGCTTAATTATATCCGAACTAATAAAAACGGGGTAATTTTTCTTCAACCCAACTGGAGAAACTCCGCCTCTTATATATCCGGTCAGAGGTTGGATTTCTTTGAGAGGAACCATTTCAACTTTCTTATTTTTACTTAATACAGCCAAGCTTTTAAGATTAAGCTCCTTATCTCCTTGTATACAGGCAATGATTATCCCGGTTTTATCTCCGCGAACAACCAAAGATTTATATACTTGATCAATAGGCAGCCCTATTTTTCCGGCAACGTTAATTGCCGATAAATCAGCTTCATTATAAGGATATTCCTTCAATTCATAAGTTATCTTGTTCTGATCGAGAATACGGGCTGCATTTGTTTTATGAGCCATATTGTCATTCCCCCTTATTGTGACTATAGATACTTTCCCCTCACTGTTAATTATAATTATTAACAAATTTTAAGGCGAGAATATCCCTGGTCCACTCAGCAAATGGTTGGGATCAGCGGCAAGTATCTTTTAATCAGCCTAGGTACAGAGTTTAGCCCAACCCTCATAGTTTAACTGTATCATATTTTCATTTGGAATAGCTTTGCCAGACAACTAAAAAAGAATATGGGTTTATCCATTCCCCATTCACAAGCTCGATTCCAAAATGAAGATGATCCGGTGTTGTCAGAGCATCTCCCGTGTGCCCCATAGCTCCAAGATACTCTCCTTTTTTTATCTGGTCTCCAACTTTGAGTTCAGAGGAAATCTTTTGAAGATGAGCATAATAATAATAGTTGCCATCATCTCCACGAATTCCAACTCTTTCACCACCCAGTCTGTTCCAGCCTAATTGTTCTATTTTACCGGAACAAACACTAATAATCGGTGTTCCTTCCTTGCTGAACAGATCCGTACCTTCATGTTTTCTTTTGCCACCTTCTCTGTCTGAGCCAAAACTATCTTCATACCAGACTTCACCTAAAACAGGGAAAGTATATTGCAAAGGCATATAATAAGGGTAATTTACTAATATTGCTTTTCTCTTTCTGATTATTTTTCTAGAGTTATCATCTAACGAACCCCAATCAAGTTTTATTAATGGTGTTTTATTTTTAATTTGCTGAGTTAAATACAACGATTCATTTTCAGGAAGGCTTGACCTAATGGCAAGCAGATCAGACCAGGCATCGGCAGACAGGCTTTTTGCATCAGTTTGACATTCTGATATTAATTGCGGTGATAAATTAAGTAAATAGGGATAAACATCATTAGGAATGTGTTTCTGGTGGTGGAGTAGTCTCCAGGTACAAATTGCCAGGATAAATAACACCAGAAGTTGTTTAAGACTGTTTAACTTCATTAGTATTCTCCTTTTCTCCTTACGAAAATTGTATGGAGTATACGGCGAATACATACCTGGCCCTTAAAGATTTTCCTAAATCAATTCTAGTACTAATTAAATCGCGACCGGAATATAAATGGTTTGCCCAGGAAGGATAGTACTATTTGCCAAAGAATTGTACACCATTATTTTCAGGACAAGCCTGTGTGTATCCATATTTATCCCTGTATCTTTTGCTAACCTCCATAGTGTATCACCATGCCTGACGATTACAGGTTGATAATTATATTGCTCAGCGGTTACAGGCATGCTTTCACTTACGAAATAGAGCATTAAAAGAACAATTGAAATGATAAATATCAATTTATTATACCTCATTCTTAACCACCTTTCTTCCTCTTCGAACATATGTTCTTTTTATAGTATATTTCGAACAGGTGTTTTGGTCAAGCGCTTAGCGAACATTTGTTTGCGCTTTATTTTGAGCAATGATACAATAAACTAAAATAAAAGGTTGATGGAGTGATGGAAATTTTATATCAAAATTTAAGCAAACGACAATCTGATATATTTGATTTTATAAAAAAAGAGATTCGGCTCAAGGGCTATCCTCCTTCTGTCAGGGAAATAGGCAATGCGGTAAAATTAATGTCCAGTTCTACAGTTCATGGGCATCTTCAGACATTGGAGGAGAAAGGATACATCAGGCGGGATCCTACAAAACCCAGGGCGATTGAAATACTAAACAATTCGAATGATCCTGATATAAGTAATAAAATTGTACATGTCCCAATTGTTGGGCGTGTAACGGCCGGTCAACCTATTCTGGCAATTGAAAATATTGAAGATTCATTTCCCTTGCCGGCAGAGCTTGTCCATGATCAAACAGTTTTTATGCTTAAAGTTTGGGGAGAAAGTATGATTGAAGCAGGTATTTTGGATGGTGATCAGATTTTAGTCCGCCAACAAAGTTCAGCTGATAACGGAGATATAGTTGTCGCTATGATAAATGATGAAGCGACTGTTAAACGTTTTTTTAAGGAAAAAAACTGCGTTCGCCTTCAACCGGAAAATTCCGCAATGAATCCCATCTACTCACAGGATGTAAAGATTCTGGGCAAAGTAATAGGCGTTTTTCGAATACTACATTAAGTCACAAAACTAAATAATAAATCGAGTAGGGAGGATTTTCTCCTCCCTCTCACACCACCTAGCATGCGGATCCGCACTAGGCGGTTCAATTCAAATAGTAATCCACACAACTAATGAGTCCTCGCTTTGCGAGGATTTCTTTTG
>JAQVLN010000133.1 GCA_028704155.1 Desulfitobacteriaceae bacterium | reverse complement strand
TACCAGCGGAATTATTGGATTCGTCGGTTTAGTCGTCCCACACTTTATACGGTTGGCAGCAGGGCCTGACCACCGGTTTTTATTGCCGGCATCAGCCCTGCTTGGAGCAAACCTGCTTATTGCCGCTGACGCTTTGGCCCGCATAATTATATCTCCCGCAGAGCTCCCGGTGGGTATTATAACTTCGATGGTTGGTGCCCCCATGTTTATCTACCTTTTGAAGAAGAGAAAAAAACTACGCTATTTTAATACCGCTGACTAGGAGGCCTAAATGAGTTTAAACTTAAGGGTTCAAGGACTAAGCATTGGATATGATTCCGTACCTATCCTGGATGGCATAGATTTCGAATTGCATGGAGGAGAGATGGTTGCCTTGCTGGGACCAAACGGTGCCGGAAAATCCACCCTTATGCGCTGCATAAGCAGGGCTTTGGATCCGAGCAAAGGAACGGTTCTATTTAACGGCCGGGAGGCCGGCAGTCTGAGTGCCGGGGAAATTGCCCGCCAACTCGCTGTAGTGCCCCAGGATACAGGTGTTGATTTTGATTTTACTGTAGAAGAAGTTATCCGGATGGGCAGATTCCCTCATGATAGAGGTTTCGGGAAAAAGAAAACCGAGCAGGAGTCAATTGTTCTGTCTGCCATGGAAATTACCGGAATATTGCCATTAAGATACCGTTCAGCAGCAACCTTAAGCGGTGGGGAAAGGCAGCGCATGGTTTTTGCCAGGGCCCTTTGCCAGGAACCCAAGTTGCTTTTGTTGGATGAACCTACAGCTAATCTTGATATCGGCTATCAGTGGGAACTGCTGGATATAGTATTGAGATTGAACCAGGAGAAGAAGGTAACTGTAATAGCGGCTATTCATGATTTGAACCTGGCTACCTTGTTTTTCCGGCAGTTTATACTCTTGACCGGAGGTAAAGTACTGGCAATTGGCAGCGCGGAAGAAGTCCTGACTGAAGAAAATATTCTTTCTTCATACGGTGTGAAAGCCTCTATTTTCCGTCACCCTCTTCATGGGCGGCTGCAGGTTAGTGTTGGCAAAGAAAGTATGAGGCCAATGCAAAAAAGAAGCAGGGACGAAGAAAAAAGAGTCCATGTAATAGGTGGTGGCCAAGAGGCTTTGCCGGTTATCGAAGCACTTTGGGAAAATGAATATTCTTTATCCTTGGGACCTGTGAGCAGGGAAGACAGTGGTTATCATTTTGCCGGCTTTTTTGATATACCGGTTATCGAAAACCCTCCTTTCTCTGGCATTAGCGATCAAATGTATCAGGAACATCTAAAACTTATGCATGAGTCAAAGTGGATCGTTTTACCTCCTATTTCATTTGGGGAAGGAAACTTACGCAACCTCGAAGCTATGTCGGAAGCTATCACTCAAGGAATCCCGGGAATTGTTATCGGAGAACAAGTGGAAGAGAGAGATTTTACCGGCGGGAAGGCATCCGCTCTTCTGAAACAGCTTAGGGAACTAGGGGCCGTTTTTGTTAAGGATACCGCAGCGGTCCTCAACAGGATTAAAAAACAAATAAATAAAAATTAGGTTTAACGGAGGGGATAGTATTGAAAGAAAAATTCTTTAGCTCCTGGAGTGGCGGCAAGGATTCATATTTGTCTCTCCTTAAAGCAAAGGAAGAAGGATTGGATATTCAATATCTGCTTAATTTCTTCGGAGAAGAGGCCAGAAGCATGTCCCATGGTCTTACGGAAGAAATTTTAAAGCGACAGGCCGAGGCTTTAGGAATTCCCCTGATAATGCAGCAGGTATCCTGGGGAAGCTATCAAATGGGATTTGTGCGGGTCGTAAGTAAGCTTAAAGAAAAAGGAATAACCGGGGGGGTTTTCGGAGACATCAATATTGTTGAGCACCGGGAGTGGATAGAAAAAATGTGCGGCAAGCTGGGCTTGACTGCCTGTCTGCCTTTATGGGATATGGCTGAAGAAGACGTGCTGGCTGAACTTCTCAAAAGGAAAGCCCGGCTTTTAATTGTTTCCCTGGATAAAAAGCTCCTTTCCCGGGAATGGTTGGGAAAGGAAATTGACCAAAAATTCCTCTCGGTTTGTCGGGAAGCCGGGATCACTCTCTGTGGTGAAAGGGGAGAATACCATACCTTGGCAATAGGGGGGCCTTTGTTCAGAAAAACTTTAGAATTTGTTAATAAAGGCTCTTACGAGAAGGAAGGGAAACTTTTTTTAGAATTTTAAGCCCCAGCTTAAAAGATGGGCCGCAAAGTTAAAGCTTACCTGCTGCCGACGAAATAAAGGGAATAACCTGCTTTTTCCTTGATACTACACCAGGCAGATTAACACTGTTTTCTTTAACATCAACATTAAAGGCCAAGGAGATTAATTCCTTTGCTTCACCGGCATACAAAAGTTCAGAAGCCTGATTTGGAATGTCGGTTACAAAAAGCATTAAAAGATGAGAGCCTTTTTCGGAACATAGCTGTTTCATGAATGAAATCAGTGATTCTTTTAATTCGGCTACCTTTTCCCGATCTTGGGTAAAAACTTGGCTGATACCAATTTTATATTTGCCAAAGGAGTAATCTTTATAATCCTGATAAAATATCTCTCTCAGTGTTTTTCCCTGAAGTGAGGATCCTTCCTTAAACATAAGATTGGCATATTCGTCAATATCACTTATTCCGGCAATTTCAGCCAGCTTTTCAGCAGTAATTTTATCGGTATAAGTACTGGTTGGAGATTTAAATTTGATTGTATCGGACAAAATGGCGGAGCATAAAATTCCGGCAATACGCTTTGTTGGCCGGATACCCATCTCGAAATATATATTGGCGACAATGGTGGAGGTACTGCCCAAGGGTTCATTGCGAACGAAAATAGGACTTGCTGTCTGAATGTCTCCCAGACGGTGGTGATCAATAATTTCCAGGATTTCCGCTTCTTCGATACCGTTTACAGTCTGCGACTTTTCGTTATGATCCAATAAAATAACTGATTTTTTTCTCTGAGAAATCAAGTGATATCTGGAGATAAATCCCTTTATATGATTGTTATCGTCTGTGACAGGGTAGTTGCGATATCTGGTTTTTAACATTTTATCCCGTATATCGTCAATGAAATCATCAATATTGAACTTTATGAGGTTTTCCCCGGACATAATTGCATCCACGGGGATACTCTGATTAATAAGCCGGGCTGTTGTAAAAGTATCAATGGGAGTTGTCATCAGAACGATATTTTTGTTGCTTGCTTCATCAATCAATTCTTGGGCCGGATTGCCGCCACAGGTTAAGATTAGACAGTTAGCGCCGCAATTCAGAGCTTTTAATTGATTGTCCAGCCGATTTCCGGTGATTACAATATCTCCTGTTTCAACAAATGTGGGTAAATCCTCCGGGCTTGCAGCTGCAACAACTACCTTGCCGGTAGTCTTAAAATATTCTTGTGAGCCACAAATTAACTTGGCGTTCAGTGTTTCCACAATATTGCGTAAGGTAGTTTTTGTTGTGGCGATAGTGAAGTTGTCCAAGGCATCCATATATTTGTTCGTAATATCTGATAAGGTGACAATTCCTAAAAGCCGTTCCTGGTCATCTACAACCGGGACGGTTTGAATATTGTTTTTTTTCATAAGATTCCAGGCAGTTTTAAT
Source organism: Desulfitobacteriaceae bacterium (assembly GCA_028704155.1). Lineage (GTDB taxonomy): Bacteria > Bacillota > Desulfitobacteriia > Desulfitobacteriales > Desulfitobacteriaceae > UBA2264. The sequence goes on along the minus strand of JAQVLN010000133.1, from coordinate 791 downwards.
GGAAATATCAGGGGATACCGGGAAAGCCTGATCAATGTTTAGATCAGAAACCTGTGTTTTAACCGTTTCAAGTAAGTCTGGGACCTTGACTTCGAAATGTTTTAAAACGAATTCCGTTTCCCGGTTAATATCACCTAGCCTGGTGGGGATAGCTATAACTCCAAGCTTTTTCTTAAGTTCCGCATAGGCAATAACCGAACAGATCGAATCTGTGTCAGGATTCTTATGACCTATGAAGAAAATTAATTTGTCCATCTTGTCACCCTGCTTTCAAAAGAAGTATTTGCACATTTGTCATTTAATACTTTAGGACGAAATACAAGAAAAAGATGTTTATTACAAAGAAACGAGCATATTTTACAAAGGAATCAATGTGTGGTGTCTTTGCGCGTGGTGATGTGTTAAATATCCAAATGAACTCTTTGAAAATATCCAATTTCTTTTTTAATATAATACCATAAATAACAGATCAAGATTACTCGCAGGAAACATCATTAAGATGATGTATTTTTTTTACCTGAATAATTTGAGCTTAAAAGTAAATATTATTAAGGGATAAATATTTGGGGGTGAAAAGAATGGGAAAAAAGATTATCGGTTATTTTCAAGATAGTAACCAAGCGAGCCAAGCAGTAAATGAACTGAAAGCTAAAGGATTCAATGAGATTTCCCTGCTCGGAAACGAGAAGGGCGGTATAAAAGGCGGTAATGAAGAAGATACAGGCAATAGGGATATGAGTCTGGGTGGGAATAGTTATAAAGGTACCATGACAGGCGGAACCATCGGGGGA
>JAQVLN010000040.1 GCA_028704155.1 Desulfitobacteriaceae bacterium | reverse complement strand
ATATATTGTGGCTTTTAAGACGTGCAAAATTGATTTCTGGTGTTATGAAACAGGCTCCTAGCTTGTTAAGGTAGGCTTTACTTTGAGTATCGTTGATATCTATCACGGCGTCAAGTAACTTTGTTTCCACATTTTTTGCCAAGGCCGAATGTTTCAGGGAGCTGATATCTTTAGGCAGACATGATCCGCCGAAACCCAGACCGGCATTCAGAAAATGCCGACCAATACGAGGATCTGTTCCCAGTCCTTTGGCTATATCAGCATAGTTTACTTTATAAGCATCACATATTCGTGCTATCTCATTGGAAAACGAAATTTTAGTGGCCAGAAAGGCATTGCTGGCATATTTAATCAGTTCAGCTCCTGTGAGACTGGTAAAAATTAAGGGGGCTTTTCCCGTTTCATACAGTTTTTTCAGAATGTTAATAGGCCGGTTGGATTTTGTACCAAAGACAATTTTATTGGGATGATAAATATCCCATAAGGCTGTTCCTTCGCGTAAAAATTCCGGATTGGAAACGATATCAAATAGATCTTTTTTAATACCCATATCGAGTAAAGTTTGGTGTATCCATTCATTTGTTCCCGGGGGGACAGTACTTTTGGTAATAATAATTTTATAATCCTTGATAGTCGAAGCAATATTTTGTACAACTTGGCTGAGATACTCAAGATTGCTGCTGCCATCTTCCCTGGGTGGTGTGCCTACGGCAATCAGAATAATTGGATTATTCCCGATGCTCTCTTCGACAAGGGATGAAAAAAAAAGTCTGTTGAACTGAACATTTTTGGCAATCAGTTTCTGTAATCCAGGTTCATATATTGGTATTTTACCTTTATTGAGACTATCGATTTTTGTTTGGTCTTTATCTATACATACAACTTCATGCCCAAAATCTGCTAAGGCTGTTGCAGTAGTTAGTTCCACGTAACCGGCACCTACTACGCAAATTTGCATAAATCGGTCAGACTTCTTTCAACATCTTTGGACTGCCAGTGTCAGCAATCTCAAACCCAACTGCCCTAGCAAGAAGAATATTAAAACCAGCTCGGATATCCAGATTCCCCCAAATGGTATTCCTATTTCCAGCTCATTTTCCATAAATCAGCCATTTCCACCTCCTGAATTCCGAAAGACTATTAAACGGTTTAATATAACCTATTCTTCTTTAGCAATTAACGTTATTGACAAATAGCTTATTAAGCTGTCACATACCACAGATTATGAAAATACACTATATAAATTTACATTATGCGGGAGTTGAACTGTTATTTTATTTGTGGGACGATTAACAACCAAAAAGGGTCCGGATATCTTGATCCAGGCTATAAACGAGTTGTACCCGTCTAATTCAAATATAGCCCTGGTAATCGTAGGCGGGACCTGGTACAGTGTGGACAAAATTACCGATTATGTAGCTTATATCCGTACCATGGCCGAGAGAGCTTCTTTTCCTGTGATTACAACCGGATATGTAGCTTCTGAGCTTATTCATGAGTGGTTTTGGGCCAGTGATATCTTTGTCTGCTCATCACAGTGGCAAGAACCTCTGGCTCGTGTTCATTATGAAGCTATGTCGGCCGGGTTACCATTTCTGACAACTGCAAGGGGCGGTAATCCGGAAATTGTCTTGGGGCAAAGTGGTTTAATAGTCGAACAACCTGAGGATCCCAAAGAATTTGCCCAAAAACTAAAGATGCTGCTGGTTGATCCCAAGCTTTGTCAAGCAATGGGCGAGAATGGCAGGCGTCTGGCGGAAGAGCATTTTGGTTGGGAGAGGGTAGCGGCGGAGGTTCTGGAAGTCTGGAACACCAAATTTAATCAAACAGATAGGTCCTCTGCTGAAAATTATGTCGAAATCAATGAAGAAAATTATTTGTCTCAAAAAGAAAGGGATTTGACTGAAGAATTAATAAGCCTGGTAGATAACAAGACAGATGATATAGATGATTTCACAGCTAAGGAGACAGAGATAGGTAAAAAGAAAAAGAAGAAAAAGGAAAAGAAACTAGTGCTAAAAGGTTCATCTGTAGTAAGAATTTCTTCTGAGATGTTCATTCCCCAGAAGCCCAGTAACAATATTATTAATATTATCGGTTCCTCAGTTGTAAAGGTTACCTGGGATATGATGAGCTGATAATAGGTAAGAGTGAGCCTGAATTTAAAGAACCGGAGATTATCCGGTTCTTTAGAATTTTTTGAGGAGTTTTTTCTTTGGTCGGTAATGTGTAAGCAGCAGCTCACGGGATTATGCTCCAGGGGATTCTGCAGAAAATCCTTATAAATAGCAGTAACCTCAAGCAGTAATCTCAGTATTAAATTGCGATTTCCGCACAGCACGGGGTCCTTACAGACTGGAGTAGAGCAAAATTTTTAGATGTAAATGTTAGTAGAATTATAATTACTTGGAAACTACGGTAAAAAAACTGTATCAAACAAACCTCTTCAACTAAATTTTTTGTTCCGAATTTCACAAATGCGTCGTTTTAGTATTGATACAAGCACATCATAAGAGTATAATAGCAACAGATTATTAAATTCTAGTTTGGAGGATTGACTAACAATGGAAAGAATCTATAATTTTAATCCCGGCCCTGCCGCGCTTCCACTTGCGGTCCTGGAAGAAGTACAAAGCGAATTGCTTAATTTTAAAGGTTCTGGCATCTCTATTCTGGAAAGTAGTCATCGTGCCAAAGAATACGAAGCTGTTAATTCCGAAGCTGAGGCTTTGATAAAAGAATTGCTGGCTGTGCCGGAAAACTATCGGGTTTTGTTCCTGCAAGGCGGAGCAAATACTCAATTTGCCGCAGTACCCCTGAATTTAATTGCCCCGGAAAAACATGCTGACTATATCCTGACTGGGACTTGGGCCCAAAAAGCTTATGATGAAGCAAAAAAATTCGCTGCTGTTAATGCAATTGCCAGTACCAAGGAAGAAAATTTCTCTCGTATCCCGGCAATGGATGAAATCAAGGTGACTGAAAATCCAGTCTATGTCCATCTTTGTTCCAACAACACCATCTTTGGTACCCAATGGCAAACCTATCCCGATTTTGGGAATATTCCAATTGTTGCTGATATGTCCAGCGATATTATGTCACGCAGCATAGATGTCTCCAAGTTTTCCCTGATTTATGCCGGAGCACAAAAAAATCTAGGCCCGGCAGGTGTAACAGCAGTAATTATTCGCAATGATTTATTAGAAAACATACCTGCTAATATCCCTACAATGCTGCGTTATGATATTCATGCTAAAAACAACTCCCTTTATAATACTCCACCTTGTTTTGCAGTTTATATGGTCAATCTTGTTTGCAAGTGGATTAAAAATAATGGCAGTTTGGCAGCTGTGGAAAAGATTAATGATGAGAAAGCTGCTCTTATCTACAATACAATAGACAACAGCGGTGGCTTCTACAAAGGTCATGCTGTTAAAGACAGCCGTTCCAAGATGAACATTACTTTCCGTCTCCCGGACGAAGATTTAGAAAAGGCATTTGTAGCTGAAGCAACAAAACAGGGTATGATAGGTTTGAAAGGCCACCGTTCAGTTGGCGGCATCCGGGCATCGATCTATAATGCAACACCCCTTGAAGCCTGCAAGACTTTAAGCGAATTTATGAAAGTATTCCAAGATAAAAACTGTTAAGCTTCAACGTTTGTTCGTAGATTTCCTGAATAAATTAATCGGACAGCCTTATCGGAGTAACGAGCGGGCTGTCCTTGTATTTTTACTATCAAAAAGTATTCAATTTTCGAGAATCTGCTCATCACCGGAATTAAGCAGAATACAATTACTGCCAAGATAATCTTTAAAAAGATAGCTTGCCTTAATTTTTGTACAATGCAAGGGAATAATTTTTTTAACACCGGCCGATTTAAAATCAGTTGCAAGGTTGCGTAATTGTTCATCATTGTATCTCTCAAGATGCAAACCTCCGATAACCCCGTAAATTTGCGATTCGGAAGCCAATTTTTTGGCATATGACAAACAATTTATTATCCCAGGATGACTACAGCTGCTAAAAAGGTATATTCCTTTCTTTCCTTGAACCAGCATAAACTGCTCGTCTAACACTGGATCTTTCTCATAATTACCTTCAGCCTTCTTTTTAATCAAGCCAGTAGATACCTTTTTTTTGGCAGGGTCTTTCAGGACTTCACCCGAAAGTATAATATTACTGTGAATTTTCGTTGGTTCCCTGACAAAAATCATTCTGTTTCTGATAGAATCTTCACAACTCCAGGGCACACCTATACAGCCACTTGCAGGTCTGCCATGCCTACCGATGTATCTTTTGCAAAAAGCATCCGGATGTACGTAGATCGGAGCTTTTTTATTTAATCGGCAGAACTCGGGAACCCCTCCTGCATGGTCAAAGTGACCGTGGCTTATCACCAGGGCATCAATTTCTGAGAGGTCTATCCTATCTGTCTTAGCGTTCAAGGAAAAGACATTTGATTGTCCAACGTCAAATAAAACCTTGAAGCCATTATTTTCAACCAGGATGGAAAGTCCGTGTTCCGCAATGATATTTTTTCTTTGGGTCCGGTTTTCTACGAGGATATTTATCTTCAGCACTTGATTAACTCCTCCAGTGTCTACGTGCCTTATAGTATCGTAAAAAAAATTTCAGGTCAATAGCGGGTATGACTGGATTTGTTCGACTATGCTCCTGCGGATATTCTGCTGACCGAAGAGCTGAGATCAGTATCGAAAAAAGTTGTCCCGAACTCAAGGCCCGTAGGTTGATACAGATGCTGATAAATGGTACAATATTTATTGTAAAATTCTACTAAGGAGTGAGCGTAATGAGTAATAAGATCGCTTCAATTTTAGGCGATGAAGCCCGGGGATTATTAGAACATAAATGTACGACTATTCCCAAAGAGCTTCTCCATCTTCCAGGATCAGATTTTATTGATCGAATACTTAGTATTTCAGATAGAAACAATCTTGTTTTGCGAAATCTGGCCGCACTTTATAATCATGGACGCTTGGCCGGCACAGGTTATCTTTCCATCTTACCAGTCGATCAAGGAATAGAACATTCTGCAGCTGCTTCTTTTGCCCCTAACCCAATTTATTTTGATCCTGAGAATATTGTTAAATTGGCGATTGAAGCCGGATGTAATGCAGTAACTTCAACCTTGGGTGTTTTGGGATCGGTATCACGTAAATATGCCCATAAGATTCCTTTTATTCTAAAAATTAATCATAATGAACTGCTGTCATATCCCAATACTTATGATCAAAGGCTGTTTGCCTCTGTAGAACAAGGCTTTCAAATGGGGGTAGCGGGAATAGGAGCCACGATCTACTTTGGTTCCCCTGAATCAGACCGGCAAATCGAAGAGATCAGTGCTGCTTTCCAACGTGCCCATGAATTAGGGATGTTTACCGTGCTTTGGTGCTATTTGCGTAATAACAGTTTCAAAAAAGATAAGGTAAACTATGAAGCCTCAGCTGATTTAACAGGGCAGGCTAACCATTTGGGTGCGACCATTCAAGCAGATATTATCAAACAAAAACAGCCTGAAAATAATGGCGGCTATACAGCCATAAATTTCGGCAAAACAAGTCCGCTTGTTTACGAAAAACTGACTTCTGATCATCTGATTGATTTGACCCGTTATCAGGTAGCGAATTGTTACATGGGGCGTATAGGCTTGATTAATTCAGGCGGTGCTTCAGGTGCGAATGATTTGCAGCAGGCTGTCAAAACTGCTGTCATCAACAAACGGGCCGGTGGCACGGGTCTGATCCTGGGCAGAAAGGCTTTCCAGAAACCGGTAGCAGAAGGAATTGAATTAGTTCAGGCTGTCCAGAATGTCTACCTGGATAATAGCATAGATATTGCCTAAAAGATCTCTTTTGAGGGTGCGTCTTAGGGATTATTAATCCCGGAAAAATATCGGCATAGTTTGGTATGTGTTACCGGCTATGCCGATTTTTCTTGTTCTCTACTCATATCGGCACCTGCTTTCAGTGTACATATATTGCTCAAGAAGAGGAAAATAGCAAGTAAAGAGTTTTTAAGAATAGATTGACAACTCTATTTAGTTAGTCTATCCTAACTAAAGTAATCGATATATATGCTATAAAGGAGTTGCAATAATATGACACTGGATAAGCTGCCTGTAGGAGAAACTGCGATCATTACAAGAGTCGGTGGCGAAGGAGTCTTGCGGTGCAGGCTTTTGGATATGGGAATAATACCCAAAACAAAGGTTGTAGTTTGCAAGGTTGCTCCTTTAGGTGATCCGATTGAAATACGAATCAGAGATTACACGCTTACACTCCGTATGGAAGATGCTGAGAAGATAGAAATCAGGCGTGCGGGGGCTAAAAGATCATGATCTTTGCATTGATAGGAAATCAGAATTGCGGTAAGACTACGCTGTTTAATCAATTGACCGGTTCGAATCAGCATGTGGGAAATTTCCCGGGGGTGACGGTCGAACAAAAAGTAGGCGAGATCCGTACTGTGAAAAATATATCTGTAGTGGACTTGCCTGGAATATATTCCATTCGCCCCTATACAAATGAAGAAATCGTAACGCGCGACTTTATTCTTAACAACAAACCTGACGGCATAATAAATATTGTGGATGCTACCAGTATCGAGCGTAATCTGTACCTTACATTGCAGCTTATAGAGATGAATATACCAATGGTGCTTGCCTTAAATATGATGGATGAGGTGAGGGGCAACGGTGGTACGTTCGATATTGATAAAATGTCTGATGAGCTAGGAATATTGATTGTGCCTATAAGTGCTTCAAAAAATGAAGGTATAGGTGAGTTGATCGATAGAATAATCAGCACTGCCAAAAACAAGATATATCCAAAGAGAATTGATTTTTGTGAGTCCGGGCCTGTTCACAGATGTATCCATGCCGTGTCCCATCTCATTGAGGATCATGCAGAGAAATGTGGGATGGCGGCCAGGTTCGCAGCAACTAAGATTATTGAAGGTGATGCAGATATTATTCTGAAGTTGGGGTTGAATCAAAATGAACTGGACATGATTGAGCACAGTATTGTTGAAATGGAGACTGAGCATGGAATGGACAGAAATGCGGCTCTTGCAGATATGCGATACGATTTTATTGAGAAAGTATGCGCACACACGGTAATTAAATGCAAGGAAAGCAAGGAACATATTAGAAGCGTAAAAATCGATAATATTCTTACAAACAAATATCTTGCTATTCCAATCTTTCTTGGAATGATGCTTACTATTTTCTGGCTTACATTCAGTGTAATTGGAGCATTTTTAACTGATCTTCTTGCGTTGGGAATAGATGCATTGACAAACTTAGTTGATGCCGGACTGACGCGATATGGAATAAACACTGTTGTGCACAGTCTTGTCGTAGACGGGATATTTACAGGAGTCGGCAGTGTTGTTAGTTTTATCCCGATTATTGTAACGCTGTTTTTCTTTCTTTCCATCCTTGAAGATACCGGCTATATGACCAGAGTAGCCTATATAATGGATAAACTTATGCGTAAAATCGGTTTGTCTGGCAGGAGTCTGGTTCCGATGCTCATAGGCTTTGGTTGTACTGTTCCTGCGGTAATGTCGGCGCGTACTCTACCATCGGCACGAGATCATAAAATGACCATCATGCTGACCCCATTTATGAGCTGTTCGGCAAAGATTCCCATATATGCCGTATTTACAGCTGCTTTCTTTACCGAATATAAAGCATTGGTGATGATTGGACTTTACACCACGGGAATACTTGTTGGTATTCTGGGAGCGCTCATATCCAATAAGACTGTTTTCCGCGGAGGACCTGTTCCCTTTGTGATGGAACTGCCCAATTATCGATTCCCATCCGGGAAAAGCGTATTGCTTTTGTTGTGGGACAAGGCCAGAGATTTTTTGCAGAGAGCATTTACGGTCATATTTGTGGCGACCATCGTTATTTGGTTTTTGCAGACCTTTGATAGCAGGTTAAATATGGTTGCAGACAGTTCAGATAGTCTGTTGGCGCTTGTCGGCAGATTGATAGCCCCTCTATTCATTCCTTTGGGCTTTAATGACTGGCGGGTTTCTACCGCACTGCTTACAGGATTAATAGCAAAAGAAGCGGTGATCAGTACAATGAGTGTCTTGACCGGCACCTCAGTTGCTGAACTGAGCGCAACCTTAAGTAATATGTTCACGCCACTTACTGCTGTTAGTTTTCTGGTATTTACTTTGCTTTATACGCCATGTGTGGCAGCTATTGCGGCAATCAGGAGAGAACTTAATTCGGGGATACAGGCGCTTGGTGTGGTTGTGGCTCAATGTAGTGTTGCCTGGGTCATGGCATTATTGGCCTATCGTCTGGGCAGTTTGATTTTGTAATGGTGATAATATGGAAATTATGGATTATTTTGTTGTTTTGCCAATTCTAATATGGTGCATTATTGCTCTGCGTTATATCATACGGATAAAGAAGCAGGGCAAAAGCATATGCTGCAATAGCTGTAGATTATGCTGCAAAAACTGCCAAATATGCAACCAGAAAGATTAGGAGTTGAACTTGATGAAAATATTGGAAGCAGCAGAAAACTATCTTGAAGTCATATTAATGGAGAATGAAAAGCATGGTCAGGTTCGTTCAATCGACATCTGCAATTCGCTGAACTATTCCAAACCGACAGTCAGTGTAATGATGAAACAGTTAAGGGAAAATGGCTATATTGAAATGAGTCCGGCTGGATATATTACGCTTACGGATAAAGGCAGCAGTATCGCCGAAAAAATGTATGAGCGCCATATGGTATTAGGTAAAGTATTAATCGCATTGGGTGTCGATAAAGAAACTGCTCTCAAAGATGCTTGCAAAATAGAACATGCTATTAGCTCAAAAAGTTTTGAAGCTATTAAGGAATATTACTACAAAAACAAAGTTGACACTCCCCCTGCCTAAAGGCAGGGGATTCTTGGGTAATATCTTTTCTACTTGTTAATAACTTTGTTCATAAGGCGCATCGAGCACATGTCGCCGCACATAGTACAGCTGTCATTATGCTTGGCTTCAGACTCCCGGCGGTAACGTTCTGCTTTTTCCCGGTCAATAGCTAGGCTGAACATCTTCTCCCAGTCAAAAGATTGTCTGGCCCTGCTCATTTCCAAGTCGATATCGGCAGCTCCCGGGATACCCTTGGCGATATCTCCGGCATGAGCAGCAATCTTAGAGGCAATAATTCCTTCCCGAACGTCATCTACAGTAGGCAAGCGCAAGTGTTCGGCAGGGGTTACATAACAGAGGAAATCGGCTCCGGCTCCAGCGGCGATAGCTCCGCCGATTGCGCTGGTAATGTGATCATATCCAGGGGCAATGTCGGTGACCAATGGTCCTAACACATAGAAAGGTGCTCCATGGCAAAGCTTTTTTTGCAGTTGGACGTTTGCCACAATTTCATTAAGAGGCACATGGCCCGGTCCTTCGATCATGACCTGGACATTACGTTCCCAGGCTCTTTTAGTTAGTTCCCCCAGAACGATCAATTCGGCGATTTGTGCTCCATCTGTAGCATCAGCAAGGCTTCCCGGCCGGCAGGCATCCCCAAGACTTAAGGTTACATCATATTTGTAGCAAATATTACAAAGCTCATCGAAATATTCGTAAAAAGGATTTTCCTTTCCGTTCAGGTCCATCCAGGCGTAGAGCAGGGAGCCGCCGCGTGAGACAATATTGGTTATACGAGAGGTCTTCTGGAAGTGGCTGGCTGTTTCCCTATTAATTCCGGAGTGGACAGTGACAAAATCCACTCCATCTTTGGCATGCTGTTCAACTACTCCTAAGAATTCTTCAGGAGTAATATCCTCCAATTTTTTACCTACAAAACCAAGAGCGTCATACATAGGTACAGTGCCGATCATAGCTGTTGACATATCCACGAGCCGGCTGCGGAATTCCCTGGTTTGGCCGTAGTTGCTGAGATCCATAATTGCTTCTGCTTTCATATCCAGGGACATTTGCACCTTGGCCAACTCCATTTCAATGTTGGCACAATCCGGAGAGATGCCCAAATTTACATTGATTTTTGTCTTAAGTCCCAGGCCAATACCTTCGGGACTTAAAGAGGTATGATTGTGGTTAGCAGGGATTACCACAGTACCCTTGGCTACCCGGCGCCTGATTTCCTCAGCGCTCAGTCCCTCCTTTTCAGCCACAATCTTCATTGCTTCTGTAATTATTCCTTTTTTGGCTTGTCCCAATTGTGTAGTCATTTAATCACACTCTTTCTCTAAAATTCTTCAATTACTTGATTCTTCTTCAATTAGACAGTATCATACTCGCTTTAGCCTATGCCGGAAAAAAATTAAGAGAACAGCGGCAAGCTGTTCTCATTTATCTCTTATAAAAGCATAAAGACTAACTTTCCTCCGCTGGTATTAACCAGATCAGGTTCAAAGGGTCAGAGTTTCCTCATTCTCAGCCCGGAAGGGCACCCCCAGCAAATATATTAAATTTAGGTGTATTTTGAGCAAGTATAGATACTATTACTGGATTAGTATATAACAAGAGAAAAGAAGTGTAAATAGGTAAGACCAAATCAATTAAGGTTTTATGTTGTTCGCAGCCCCCAGCTGTACAGGCACTGATAAGTGGCAGTAACCCCTTTTCCCCCTTTTCCCACACTTGTATCAGTGCCGGTTATAAATAAACCCTTGCTTTGGATTGACATCGGCGATTCACCTCAATGTAAACTTATAAGTTGTATACAGTTGACAATTATTTTATGTCCTGAGCCTGTTAGTGTTAACCAAGGCCATATAAATTGGTGACACATTCTTGGTTTTCCCTTGACCTTAACAGTTCAAACTTAATAGCTACAGTGTAGCAGTGCATTGTTGCATTAGCAGAACAATATCTGGCTTATACTGGTTTTCATTGGTTTTGATGAACAGTAACTGGATGATTACTTATCAATTTATTCAAATATTTATAAATCCCCTTAAACAAACATATAATTACTACATTTTTGCTTGTTGCTCGTTTTTGTGATAAATACTCATAATTTGGTTAAGTTATTAGCTAATATGCATCAAGGCGTTATATCAAAGTCAAATGTCTGAGTACAAAGCTGGTCTTTGGCACGCTCCTTGCAACAATTATATTTTCAATTAAAAAATATGGAATATTATGAATGTTGTGAATATCTGCTGATAGTGTGTGATTTTAGTTAAAATTGTTGAATAAGGAGAGGATACGGGGTAATTAATGTTAATACAAGACTTTTACAATTACTAAACTAACTAAAAATTTATATAGATATATTTATCTATGTATAATAAAAAAATGTAAGGAGATGTATTTAAAAATTGATTAAGGAAATACTTGAAAAATTTTTAAATGGAGATCTTTTAACCGCCAGCAGGATGATGACTTCGGTAGAAAATGGCGATTCTTTGGCATGGCCGATTATGCGTGAGATAAGTCAGTATACCGGGAAGGCATATGTTGTTGGTATTACTGGTCCGCCTGGAGCAGGAAAAAGTACAATTACTGATAAGATGATTCATCTTTTTCGCAAAAATAAATATACAGTAGGTGTTGTATGTATAGATCCCTCTAGTCCTTTTACCGGAGGTGCTTTTTTAGGTGACCGCATAAGGATGACTCAGGCAATTGGGGATGAGGGTGTTTTTGTGCGCAGTCTGGCTAACAGGGGTGAATTAGGGGGCTTGGCCCCGCGGGCGAAGGAAATAGTCCAAATTCTTGATGCCTTTGGTAAAGATGTAATAATCATTGAAACCGTGGGAGCAGGCCAGGTGGAAGCTGACGTAATTAATATTGCAGACACTACTGTGGTAGTAACCGTTCCCGGTTTAGGGGATCGTATGCAGGCGCTCAAGGCTGGGATTATGGAAATTGCCGATATTTTTGTTGTTAATAAGGCTGACAGGGAAGGAGTACAGGATACGGTACGGGATATAAATATGATTCTTGATTGGATGCCTGAAGGCAAATGGCGTCCAAAGGTGCTTACTGCTATTGCCGCCCAAAACAAAGGTATGCAGGAAATGTATGATGCTATTCTGGAGCATAAGGACAAGCTTATTCAGACGAATAAATGGCAGGAACAAAGATGCCAGCGAAACAAAGGCCAATGTTTTTCTATCATGGAACAGGCAGTAAATAGTTATATGCGCAGGCAAGTTGAGGAGGTGGAAAAGTACAAAGAAACATTTGAAAATGTTTGTGAAGGAGAAATGGATCCCTACAGCGGAGCAGAAAAGCTTTTAAAAGAATTATTTGCTGTCGCTGATATTTTAAAATTAAGTTAGGGAGGTGAGGCCAAACGGTTATCTCTGGCTTTCTGGGCAATAATAAAAGGTTCAGAATTATCATTGGAGATAATTAGGGAAAGAAACTGGAACAGGCCTTTATAAATTTTGGATCTCGATCTGGTTTAATAAAGTCCTGTCAGTAAATACAAAATGGAAATTAGGAAAGGAAGTATACGAATGACAGCAAAGAAAACAACCAGGGAAATTATTGGAGGAGCCCTGGCGGGAAAACAACGCACCCCGCTTTACAGTGCCGAAGCTATCAACAAATTAAAGAATCAATTTGAAAGCTGGAAAAACGAAAAGGTCCAAGCCAAAGACCAGGAAAACTGGAATGTAATTCCTCAAACCGTATTAGGTTCCGAACTTCCGCGGCAATTGCTCTACACCCCACTGAACACAGCTGATTTCGACTACATGGAAGACATCGGAAACTCCGGGCAAGAACCGTTTGCCAGAGGAATCCATAGTAACATGTACCGGGGCAGGACCTTTACCCAACGCCAACTGGTGGGTTTTGGTAAGCCTGAAGACTCTAATGCCAGAATCAAGTTCTTGTTGGAAGCCGGTGCAACAGGTGTAAACCTTCTTTTTGATATGCCCACAATTCAAATGTATGATTCCGATGATCCGATGTCAGCCGGCCAGGTTGGTTCCTGTGGAGTATGTATTGATATCGCTCCCGACTGGGAAAGACTGTTTGCAGGTGTTGATATTGCCAAGGAGACAGTTTCTATCGTAACTCACTTACCATCAAACTGCTGTATTTTATTCCCTATGTATCTGGTACTTGCCGAGCGCACCAATGTGCCTTGGGATCAACTCAAAGGCAGTGTGCAAAATGACGTTACTATGGAATCTTGTGTACGTAATGCAGAAGTTTACATTCCGCCTAAAGATAACTTCCGGGTAGAATGCGACAATATTGAGTTTATCAGAACTAACGTTCCGAAGTGGAATTTCGTTACCTTGAACGGCTATAACCTGAGAGAATTCGGCACCTCAGGTGTAACCGAAATGGCAGTAGCATTCTCACATGCTATGGCAATCCTGGACGAAATGATTGCCAGAGGCCATGATGTGGACTGGGTAGGAGAAAGAATAGCTTACTTCTGGTCACCTGCTATGGATTTCTTCGAAGAAATCAGCCGTCTGCGTGCAGCCAGAAGACTTTGGTACAGAATTATGAAGTACAAATACAATGCCAAGAATCCTCGCTCCATGTTGATGAGATGTCACGTTCAAACCTCCGGTATCAGTTTAGTCAGAGAAGAGCCCTTGAACAATATCATCAGGTCTGCTTATGAAGCTTTGGCAGCGGTCCTGGGCGGCGCCCAATCCCTGCACGTCGACTCTTATGATGAAGCTTTTGCAGTTCCTTCCGAAGAATCTTCACTCCTGTCACTGCGTAACCAACAAATTATTGAGCATGAGACCGGTGTTACATCTGTAGTAGACCCGCTGGGCGGTTCTTACTATGTAGAGGCACTTACCAATGAAATCGAACAAAAAATCCTTGATGAGATCACCGAGATTGAAAATCAAGGCGGCTACATTGAAGCAATTGCCAACGGCTATCTGCTCAACAAGATTTACAACTACTTCTATAATGAACAGAAGAAGCTCGAAACCGGCGAAATCAAGATCGTTGCTCACAACTGGCAGAAGAGCCTGAGCGGCGAAGACTTCGAAGCTTTCCAATATCCTGAAGATGCTGAAGTCACTCAAATAGCCAGACTTAAAGAACACAGAGCTGCCAGAGACCAAGCTAAGGTTGACAAAGCGCTCAAAGATTTACTGGAAGCTTGCCAAACCAAGGGTGTCAACATTATGGCTTATACCCTCGAATGTGCCCGCGTAGGCTGCACCGTAGGGGAACAATGGAAAGTCTTCAAAGAAGCATTTGGAATCTGGAACAGACCAAGCTTAATCTAAGAGTGAGTTAAAAGCTTTCCAGGCTCACTAAGCTGAGAAAGTAAAATCATATAGTTCGAAGTTTTTAGAAACGAAAATTAAACAGGAGGTTATCGAATTGGCAGATAAAGTTAAGGTTTTAATGTGCTGCGTTGGTCCGGAAACCCATAACCGCGGAATTTTAACTGTTAGCAGCATGCTTAAAGATGCAGGAATGGAAGTTGTATATATGGGCAATGCTACAGCCCAGGAAGCCATTAAAGTTGCAATGGAAGAAGACGTAAACGTTGTTGGCGTCAGCTCCCTGTCCGGCGGACATCTGGGCGTAGGCAAAATTTTATTGGAACTGGCCAGAAGCAAAGGCATCGACAAGAAAATTGGTTTCGTTATCGGCGGCGTTATCCCGCCACTTGATATTCCGAAGCTCAAAGCTTTAGGCTACAATGATGTTTATCCCAGCGGCTCAACCCGTGAACAAATTATCAACGGTATTAAGAAAGCAGTTCTTAATTAATCCGGTAATAAAAAGACATACTGCGCTAAGGTTCCCGGTAATTTTACCGGGAACTTGGCCCGTATATTATAAATTATCAAAAAGCAGTGGTGGAATTCTGATCATAATGATTTGTAACAAGGGAAATCGGGAAAGGGAGTGTATTAATGACAGCAAAGAAAACAACCAGGGAAATTATTGGAGGAGCCCTGGCGGGAAAACAACGCACCCCGCTTTACAGTGCCGAAGCTATCAACAAATTAAAGAATCAATTTGAAAGCTGGAAAAACGAAAAGGTCCAAGCCAAAGACCAGGAAAACTGGAATGTAATTCCTCAAACCGTATTAGGTTCCGAACTTCCGCGGCAATTGCTCTACACCCCACTGAACACAGCTGATTTCGACTACATGGAAGACATCGGAAACTCCGGGCAAGAACCGTTTGCCAGAGGAATCCATAGTAACATGTACCGGGGCAGGACCTTTACCCAACGCCAACTGGTGGGTTTTGGTAAGCCTGAAGACTCTAATGCCAGAATCAAGTTCTTGTTGGAAGCCGGTGCAACAGGTGTAAACCTTCTTTTTGATATGCCCACAATTCAAATGTATGATTCCGATGATCCGATGTCAGCCGGCCAGGTTGGTTCCTGTGGAGTATGTATTGATATCGCTCCCGACTGGGAAAGACTGTTTGCAGGTGTTGATATTGCCAAGGAGACAGTTTCTATCGTAACTCACTTACCATCAAACTGCTGTATTTTATTCCCTATGTATCTGGTACTTGCCGAGCGCACCAATGTGCCTTGGGATCAACTCAAAGGCAGTGTGCAAAATGACGTTACTATGGAATCTTGTGTACGTAATGCAGAAGTTTACATTCCGCCTAAAGATAACTTCCGGGTAGAATGCGACAATATTGAGTTTATCAGAACTAACGTTCCGAAGTGGAATTTCGTTACCTTGAACGGCTATAACCTGAGAGAATTCGGCACCTCAGGTGTAACCGAAATGGCAGTAGCATTCTCACATGCTATGGCAATCCTGGACGAAATGATTGCCAGAGGCCATGATGTGGACTGGGTAGGAGAAAGAATAGCTTACTTCTGGTCACCTGCTATGGATTTCTTCGAAGAAATCAGCCGTCTGCGTGCAGCCAGAAGACTTTGGTACAGAATTATGAAGTACAAATACAATGCCAAGAATCCTCGCTCCATGTTGATGAGATGTCACGTTCAAACCTCCGGTATCAGTTTAGTCAGAGAAGAGCCCTTGAACAATATCATCAGGTCTGCTTATGAAGCTTTGGCAGCGGTCCTGGGCGGCGCCCAATCCCTGCACGTCGACTCTTATGATGAAGCTTTTGCAGTTCCTTCCGAAGAATCTTCACTCCTGTCACTGCGTAACCAACAAATTATTGAGCATGAGACCGGTGTTACATCTGTAGTAGACCCGCTGGGCGGTTCTTACTATGTAGAGGCACTTACCAATGAAATCGAACAAAAAATCCTTGATGAGATCACCGAGATTGAAAATCAAGGCGGCTACATTGAAGCAATTGCCAACGGCTATCTGCTCAACAAGATTTACAACTACTTCTATAATGAACAGAAGAAGCTCGAAACCGGCGAAATCAAGATCGTTGCTCACAACTGGCAGAAGAGCCTGAGCGGCGAAGACTTCGAAGCTTTCCAATATCCTGAAGATGCTGAAGTCACTCAAATAGCCAGACTTAAAGAACACAGAGCTGCCAGAGACCAAGCTAAGGTTGACAAAGCGCTCAAAGATTTACTGGAAGCTTGCCAAACCAAGGGTGTCAACATTATGGCTTATACCCTCGAATGTGCCCGCGTAGGCTGCACCGTAGGGGAACAATGGAAAGTCTTCAAAGAAGCATTTGGAATCTGGAACAGACCAAGCTTAATCTAAGAGTGAGTTAAAAGCTTTCCAGGCTCACTAAGCTGAGAAAGTAAAATCATATAGTTCGAAGTTTTTAGAAACGAAAATTAAACAGGAGGTTATCGAATTGGCAGATAAAGTTAAGGTTTTAATGTGCTGCGTTGGTCCGGAAACCCATAACCGCGGAATTTTAACTGTTAGCAGCATGCTTAAAGATGCAGGAATGGAAGTTGTATATATGGGCAATGCTACAGCCCAGGAAGCCATTAAAGTTGCAATGGAAGAAGACGTAAACGTTGTTGGCGTCAGCTCCCTGTCCGGCGGACATCTGGGCGTAGGCAAAATTTTATTGGAACTGGCCAGAAGCAAAGGCATCGACAAGAAAATTGGTTTCGTTATCGGCGGCGTTATCCCGCCACTTGATATTCCGAAGCTCAAAGCTTTAGGCTACAATGATGTTTATCCCAGCGGCTCAACCCGTGAGCAAATTATCAACGGTATTAAGAAAGCAGTTCTTAATTAATCCGGTAATAAAAAGACATACTGCGCTAAGGTTCCCGGTAATTTTACCGGGAACTTGGCCCGTATATTATTTTTATGGCAAAATAGGCAAACCAAATCCTTATTCGGAAAGAAGGGAAGATTAATGTCACGGTATGATGCTATCCAGGTAGGCGATATGGCGGAATTTGGCAAGACCATAACAGAAGCCGATATCTGTGCATATGTTGCCGTAAGCGGTGATACCAATCCGGTGCACATTAATGAGGTAATAGCTTCGGGTACCATGTTTAAAAAACGAATCGCACACGGCATGCTGAGTGCCGGACTTATTTCGGCGGTCTTAGGCACAAAGTTACCCGGTGCAGGTACAATTTACCTGTCCCAAACACTTAACTTTAAATTACCTGTCTATATTGGTGATACAATTACTGCCAGGGTAACCGTCTTGGAAAAGAAGGGAAAATTCCGGCTGCGGTTACTTACCGAATGTATTAACCAGGATGGTAAGATAGTTATTACCGGTGAGGCTGAAGGAATGCTTAAAGAATAATTCGAGACATTGTTGATACGTATTTGCGAAAATATTCGCAAATGGTGAAATATTAAAGTTGTATTTATTTTTATCCTAAACTAAATAATCAGGAGGTTAGGTTAATGAAAGAAGTTGTAATCGTCAGTGCTGTACGGACAGCTATCGGTACATTTAACGGTTCCCTGACTTCAGTTCCCGCTGCTGATTTAGGCGCAATTGTAATCAAGGAAGCTCTGACCAGA
>JAQVLN010000132.1 GCA_028704155.1 Desulfitobacteriaceae bacterium | reverse complement strand
TGTCACTCGCTTATTTGGAATGGACCGCTATCTTACCGGACTAGAGATCGCCAAGTATTTTGCTGCATACTCTCCGGACGGCGTAAGTACCACTGACAGCACCGGAAGTGTCGGCAGCACCAACAGCACCGACAACATCAACAGCACCGATAGACAGACGGGCTACCCATACGCTGCCTTGGCCACTGGGAGCAATTTCCCGGACGCTTTGGCGGGAGCGGCGTTAGCCGCAAAGCTGAAGATGCCGGTACTCCTGACCGGCAAGGAAAAGGTCATCCCGGAAATCAGGGATTACCTTAAAGGATTGAATCTGCAAAAGTTATATGTCTTCGGCGGCTGGGCGGTAATTGCAGATCAAGTGGTGGAAGAAATCAGTCGGAAAGATTAGGCCGTATTGAGGCCAACCTGAATAACCAGCAGAAAATATCAATATCCTCAATTTGTAAAATAATTGAGGGTATTTTTTATTAAAAATTAAACATGGAAAGCTCGATCGTCATGGTATAATTATTATAATATAGACCATCATGCCGCAGATGCGGCACTATCAGAAGAATGAAAATTGGTGTATTTTCAGGATAGAGTACTGCTTTTCTCTTCTCAGTTTATGCGGCGGCAGTTTGAAGAGTATAAAATTGGATTCAGTGCCATAAGAACGGAAATTGAAGAATACGTTCGTAGAAGACATTTTAAAAAACGGAGATTGGAAAATATGCAACCTATGGAAAGACAGCCTGATCTGAAACAGGAAGGACTCAGTATGCTTCAGGAATCCCTTCAGTCTATCATGGGACAGGGAGAGCTATTCTCCAAAATCATTGAATTTTTTCCGTATCCCATCGAGGTCTATGCGCGGGACGGGACTGCGGTCATGGTCAACCGTGCCTTGCTGGCTGAATTTGAAGTCCGGGACAAAGATATGGTGATCGGCAAATATAACATATTCCAAGACCCGGAAGTAGAGAAGACTGGGCTGATGGATTTGGTGAGGGAAATATTCAAAGGCCGGAGCATTACTGTAACGAATGTCAAGGTGCCTGTAAAATCCATCAAGGAGAATTACAAAGTCGAAAATCTTGATATCAACAGCATGTACCACGACGTGACGGGTTTTCCCATTATAGACGAACAGGGCGAGGTGTCCCATGTGGCGATCCTGTTCATCACCAGAAGGGTATATAAGGGAAAAGTCAATATGATCAAGGGAATTAAATACCTTGAAAATAACTGGGATAAAACGTATGACTTAAGTGAAGCGGCCAAAGCAGCTAATCTAAGTCCGTCACATTTCTCCCGCGTGTTCAAAAGCGAAATGGGCATTACGCCCTATAATTATTACCAGAAACTTAAAATAGAGCATCTGATGGGAAAACTGCGCGATACCACCCTCACCGTAAAAGAAGCGTTCGAGGCCTGCGGGTTGGAGTACTCCGGACATTCTTTCAGCATCTTTAAAAAGCATGTGGGGGTTACGCCTTTAAAATACCGCGAAATGACAAGCAAATAGGGGCCACACTGCAAGCCTGAGTCCAGTAAATACTGGGCTTTTTTGCGTCCGTTATTAATAATTAATGCATTATTGGTTAAGGGTATTCAATAAATCAATCCACGTGAAGTTGAGGATTTAATAACAAGTCGTTTCTGAAAAAGATCAGCAGTATGCAAACGCTAATCCTTAAGAAGTTCTTAAGAAATTTATCAAGGTTATCGTAAGATTTAGCTGATATCATTACCCTAATATAAAAAGGAGGGTGTGATATGATTGTATAATTCAATAGGTGGGAGGGATACCTCGTGAATATTCTGGTTTGCGATGATGATAAAGAAATTTTAGAGGCAATCACAATTTATTTGGACAACGAGGGCTATCAAGTATTTAAAGCGGCTCATGGGCTGGAAGCTTTAAAAGTAGTGGAAGACAATGAGATACATCTGATTATTATGGATATTATGATGCCACAAATGGACGGTCTGCGAGCAACTATGAAGATTAGAGAAGATAAAAATATCCCGGTTATAATGCTCTCGGCCAAGTCTGAGGATACTGACAAAATTATTGGTTTAAATATGGGAGCGGACGATTATATGACCAAGCCCTTTAACCCTTTGGAGTTAATTGCCCGGGTGAAGTCCCAGCTAAGACGCTATACCGCGCTTGGAGGACTGGAAAGTAAAACAAATGTATATAAAACCGGTGGACTTGTAATCGATGATGAGTGTAAAAATGTAACGGTTGATGACGATGAAGTAAAATTGACGCCGGTTCAATATAAGATATTGAAGCTGTTGACCGCCAATGCCGGGAGGGTATATTCTATCGATGAAATTTATGAAAAAGTATGGCAGGAAACGGCCTTCAGCGCAGAAAATACAGTCGCTGTCCATATCAGAAAAATAAGAGAAAAGATAGAGATAAATCCGAAAGAACCGAAATACTTGAAGGTGGTGTGGGGGATTGGATATAAAGTGGAAAAAATATAGCCATTCAGTGGTAACAAAGACGATTGTTTTTATTATTTCAGTATTCTGCTTAACTAGTGCGACAACAATCTTTTTGAATCTATTACTCCAGCATAAAGTTAATCCAATAATTGCTTTTGAAGATAGTTATTTTTTAGGTGAAGATTATATTAGTGCCGGCGCAAAGGTACAGGATTGTTTAAAAACAGTGAAAGAATATCAGAGTGAAGAAAATATTTTAAATGGCGGCACTCTCAGAGAAGATGAAATAATTGAAGAAGAAGAGAACTTATATAGAAATTTTGAATACAACTCAAAGAGCTATAACCCTAATCTGAACGATGCGGAAAATTATGAAATCTTCAAGGAAGTTTATGCTGCTAAGCTAGCTCAAATAAGAGATAATTTAATAAATGCTGATCTCTATAACTATAATTCAACCCTGCAAAAATTAGCTAATTATCAAGGACTGGTCTATTATGCAAAAATTGGTGAAAAGGAATTAACGAATAGCCCGGATAAAACTAAAGAGTATTTCCAATCCCATCCATCCTATATGCTGTTTGAAGGCATTAACCAAGCGGTATTTCCACTGGAAGTTAAAGAAAATACCCGTTATCAATGGCTTTCATTCAATATTAATCAATTCGAACCAAAGGACATTATCTATCTTGCTTTTACAGAGGAATACTTAAATCCCAGAATTGCAGGATGGAAAGAAAGTAAACTCCTGGTCAATAATAGTCTCTATCAAATAGCAGGGCTTTTATTAGGACTGGCCATAGCTTTTATATATCTGGTATTAGTAATCGGCAGAAAACCAGAGGAGAATCCAAAAGGGGTTCATTTAAACGTGATCGACAGAATCTATAATGATATAAATATAGGCATGTGCTTTCTGCTGATAGCATTATGGTTTGGCCTAATAGTTACATTGGACCATTACAAGATCTATCAACTGATATTTCCCATTACTATGCTAATAGCAGTTCTCTGCTTAATCCTGCTTCTCTCCTTAATAAAACACCTAAAAAATAGGACGCTTATTAAGCATAGCTTAATCTACAAGCTTTTCCATAACTTTGTGTATAAGCTTTGCCGGAAATTTGTTATCTTTATTAAAGATATCTATAATAGCGGCAGTGTAGGAGTAAAGACGGTTTTAATAGTGATAGGCTACCCTATAATCGTGGCAATAACAATATTTATATTTCCCATTACTTTGGGGGTGGCCGCATGGCTAACCCTGAAAAAAGTGAAGGAATTTGAAGCCATTAAAGAAGGGGTGAAGCAGGTAAAGGATGGGGATATTCATCACAAGATAAATCTCTCGGGGGAGGGAGAGCTTGCTAAATTAGCTGCTGATATAAACAATATTACAGATGGCTTATCCAAGGCAGTGGAAAATGAGACAAAAAGTGAACGCTTAAAAGCAGAATTGATTACTAATGTGTCCCATGATATCAGGACCCCTTTGACCTCGATCATTACTTATGTAGATTTATTAAAGAATGAGCAGGATCAAAATAAGATAAACTCCCATCTTGAAATACTCGACCAGAAATCGCAGCGGCTAAAAGTTTTAACTGATGATTTGTTTGAAGCGGCTAAAGCTTCCAGTGGAACTATGCCGGTAAATTTTGAAAAAATAGATATCAGCGCTTTGCTGACTCAGGGTTTAGGTGAACTTGATGATAAGATACAAGAATGTAAGCTGGAATTCAAAATTAAACATCCCAAAGATAAAGTTTACATTAATGCCGACGGCAAATTATTTTGGCGCGCTGTGGAAAATTTATTGTCCAATATCTTTAAATATGCCCTCCAGGGGTCGAGAGTATATATAGATATTCAGGATTTAGGCACAGAAATAACGCTTAAAATTAAAAATATCTCTGCCTGCGAACTGAATATTTCGGCCGATGAGCTTATGGAACGTTTCAAAAGGGGGGATGAAGCCAGAAGCAGTCAAGGTAGCGGTTTAGGATTATCGATCGCAAAAAGTCTGATAGAACTTCAAAAGGGAAGTTTCAACATTGAAATCGAT
>JAQVLN010000039.1 GCA_028704155.1 Desulfitobacteriaceae bacterium | reverse complement strand
CCGTCAATAGCTCCTTTAAAAGTTGGCTCGAAACCATTAGCTTCAATTGTTACATCTGCGCCCCGACCGCAGGTCAGATCTTTTAGGTTTTGAGCAACATCAACTTTTTGTGGGTTTAAGCCATAGTCAGCCCAACCATTTTTCTTGGCAAACTCAAGCCTTGATTCATCAATGTCAACAGCAACGATTCTCGCCGGGCCCCAAAGACGGGCAGTTGCCATAGCACACATGCCAACAGGGCCTGAACCGAAGACAGCTACGGTATCTCCCGGTTGGATATTACCGTTTTCGGCTCCGAAATATCCTGTTGACAGGATATCGCCGACGAACAATACATCTTCATCTGTTAAGCCGTCCGGAATAATGTACATTCCGGCATCAGCATAGGGGACCCGGACATAATCGGCTTGACAACCATCTATCAAATGGCCGAAGATCCAACTGCCATCTACGCATTGTGAATATTGGCCGCGTTTACAATAATAACATGACATGCATTGGGTGACACAGGATACGGCTACTCTGTCTCCAACCTTGAAGTTATTGACATTTGACCCAATTTCAACGACTTCGCCGCAAAATTCGTGGCCGATAATTGTTCCAGGTTTAACAGCGGGCACTCCGCCGTGCCGAATGTGTTTATCAGTCCCGCAAATGGTTGAGGTTGTTACTTTAACTATAGCATCCGCAGGCTTAAAAATTTTCGGCATTGGTACTTCGTCAAGGCTCATATTATCGGGACCATGATAAACAAATGCTTGCATAATTCAAATTCCCTCCAAAATTATTCTTATTTTTGTTCGATTTCAAAAATTCAAATATAGTCATGAGTATTTCCAAGGTTAAAAGGATAAAAAATAAAATAAAAATATTTGAAATGATTTAGAGTATAGTAAAAATGATATAAAAAAATACGAAAAAAATTTAAACTGATTGTATACAAAGCTTGAGAAATATGTTACAATGGAACAAGTAAAGTTCAATGTTTCACAAAAGGTAGATAAGAAGGCAATGAACAACAGATAAAACTTAAAAGTAAAAATAAAATCGATAAAACTCCTCCTTGTTAAATTTATTTTAACCCAATAGGAGTCCTTACTCTCCTTTGGATTAATTAAGAATTGAGATTTTGGACAATTCTCTTTTTTAAGATATCATAGTTATTTACTAACAGTCAATAGTTTTATATTCTTTATACAAACAAAAAATTCTGAAAATAGAGAGAAATCCGACTTTAAGGATTTCTCTTTATATTTTGAACATTTTTTGATTTTTTATATTCCTAATTTGCAATTCTGACAATAGCCATATATTTCAAGTTTGTGTCCTGTTACATCAAAATTAACCTTTTCCTTTAAAGTTTTTTGAAATTCTTCAACAGGACAGTCTAAAAAAGAAACCATTCTATGGCAGGATACACAAAATTAATTCAAAAGTGAAGATTGATTATTTTTTCATAGATTAACGTATCGATTGTATCATAAGATTTGGTTATTTGCCTAATTAAGATTTACAGTGGAAAAAGATGAGAGTATAATTAAGAAGTGGAAGATGCAAATGCAACTCATATGCATTTTAGTAACTAAAGAATGTCTGGGCTCAATATCCGATAATTTTTAACAGGAGGAATATTGTGAATCGAAAGTGTTTGCGATTTTTAGCGGCAGTATTATTTATTATTTTGGGAATAAGCGGTTGTGCTGAGAATAGATCTTTTGTCAGCAATGAAAAATCGACAATAATAGCTACTTCATTTTATCCCATGTATATATCGACATTGAATATTACCAAAGATATACCTGATATAAAAGTAATTAATATGACAAAGCCTGTAACCGGTTGTTTGCATGATTATGCTATAACTCCCGCTGATCTGAGAAATTTGGAGGGAGCACAGTACTTTGTTATTAATGGGGCTGGAATGGAATCATTCATGGAGAAGGTAACCGGTCAAATGCCAAATCTAAAAATTATCAATGCCAGCAAAGGAATACAATTAATTAAGAGTGAAGGTGATGAAGGAGATAATCCCCACGTATGGGTAAGTATTTCCAATGCGATAATTCAAGTTAAGAATATTGGAGACCAGCTTTCGGTTCTGGATCCGGAAAATGCAGCACAGTATCAAACAAATACGGTCGCATATATTGAGAAACTCGAGACTCAAAAGACAAAAATGCACCAGGTTACAGATAATTTCAAAAATCGTGATATTATTACTTTTCATGAAGCATTCCCGTATTTTGCTAAGGAATTTAATCTGAATATTGTTGGCGTTATTAAGCGTGAACCTAATTCTGAACCCAGTGCCAAAGAATTAAAAGATATAATTGAAAAAATAAGAAGCCTGAAGGTTAAGGTGATTTTTGTCGAACCGCAGTATCCTGCTAAAGTTGCAGAGACAATAGCCGAGGCGACAAGCGCCAAAGTATATATTCTCGATCCGGTCGTTACAGGACCTATGGATGCTGACGCCTATATAAATATTATGAAAAGTAATCTAAAAACATTGCAAGAGGCTTTGGAATGAGAAAACGTGGATTTAATCAGAATACTCAATGTACTGGTTGTACCTGTGGTCTATGCTGCACACAAATTATCGATTTTGGTGTTACCCGAAGCCGGTTGGAAATATTGAAAAATGTTAATCTCCATATTCATTGTGGGGATTTAACTGCTTTAATTGGCCCGAATGGAGCAGGAAAAAGCACACTTTTAAAAGCAGTACTTGGTGAGATTCCGCATACCGGTAAACTAATTTTTCTGGAGGCTAATAATGAAAGAACAGGTCGGCCTATTATTGGTTACGTTCCTCAGAAACTTGATTTTGATTCCAGTTCTCCGCTAAGTGTGCTTGATTTATTTGCAGCTGCACATTCCCAAATGCCTGTTTGGTTTTTACGGTCCAAAAGAACGCGGCAGTATGTCAGGGAAAGTTTAAAACAGGTGCAGGCAGAACATCTTATCAATAGAAGACTGGGGGCTTTATCAGGAGGAGAATTACAACGAGTTTTACTGGCCTTCGCCTTAGATCCTATACCTCATCTTCTACTTCTTGATGAGCCGGTATCAGGTATTGATCATAGTGGATTGAATTTATTTTATCAAACAGTTTCCACACTACGTCGGAAATATGATTTGTCGATTATTTTAATTTCTCATGACCTTAATATGGTTGCCGGCTATGCTGACCGTGTAGCCTTTATGAACAATAAGACCATTGAAATTTGCGGTACTCCACGGGAGGTATTTGGCAATAAAAAAGTAGTTGAAACCTTTGGGACTGGTTGGACTGCAGAAACGCTAGGCAAAAGGAGGCTTGATACAGAATAATGCTATTTTGGTATGGTTTAATAGATACTCTGCTGCCTTTTGAATGGACTCGTCATATTTTTATGAAAAATGCCCTCTTGGGTATCTTTTTTGTAACGCCGATTTTTGGGATTCTCGGAACAATGGTAGTTAATAATAAAATGGCTTTTTTCTCAGATTCTCTGGGACATTCAGCCCTTACCGGTATTGCTATTGGGGTTATTTTTGGTATGTCTAATCCTCTTTGGTCTATGCTATTGTTTTCTATTGTGCTTTCCATAGCGATCCTAATTGTTAAAAAAGCTAAAACTGCTTCTACAGACACGATAATCGGGGTATTTTCTTCAACTGCGGTAGCCTTAGGTATTGTGATACTCTCTCGCAACGGGGGATTTAATAAATACTCAGTGTATCTGATTGGAGATTTGTTAAGTATCAGTCCCAAGGATTTGTCTATTCTGGGAATTGTGCTGTTGACGGTGATTCTATTATGGATTTTTGTTTTTAATAAACTTCTTCTTGTCAGTGTGAATCAATCCCTGGCGAGCAGCAGGGGTATCAGGGTAAACTTTTATGAATATCTTTTTACTATGTTAATGGCGGTTATAGTGACTATTTCAATTCAATGGGTAGGTATCCTTATAATTAGTTCACTTTTAATTCTGCCGGCGGCCTCGGCAAGGAATATCGCCAGGAATATGAGACAATATCATTTTTATGCTGTTTCAGTTGCTCTTGTCTCCGGATTGTCAGGTCTAATCCTATCCTATTATTGGGGCACTGCGACAGGAGCAACTATTGTGCTTGTTTCAGCTGTTCTTTTTATGATTACATTTACAATCAAACTGAGATATAATTAGCTTTTGGCAGTTTGCGGGAATTCAAACCAGTTTAACAGCGGAGCTTATTTTTTCAAAATCTTCCCAGATTAACTTTTTAAGGTTAGCGTTTCTTAGGATAGCAGCCGGATGATAGGTAGGCATGAACTGCACTCCTTTGCGTGTAAACCATTGTCCATGACATTTACCTATTGTATAATCCTGTCCTAGAATTCCTTGAGTTGCGGTTGCCCCTAACAGTATAATAAAGTGGGGGCGGATGAAGGCAAATTGCCGACGCAGCCAAGGAAGGCAAATTTGCATTTCGGCCAAAGTCGGTGTCCGATTTCCAGGGGGTCTGCACTTAACAATATTTGTAATATAAATACTTTCCCTGGGAAGACCGGCTGCTGAAAGGATTTTATCCAGCAATTGGCCGGCTTTTCCCACAAAAGGCCTGCCTTGTTCATCCTCGTTTTGTCCCGGAGCTTCACCTATAAACATGATTGGTGAAAGTGGGTTGCCTTCGCCAAAAACTACGCCTCGACAGGTTTTACGTAGATGACAGTTGTTGCAGTTTCGAACTTTTTCTCCCAGATGTTCAAGATCCATAGTAAGTTTTTAAGCCCTCCCGAAATGATTTGATTAATAAATTCTAGCCCATTTATCATATTCCTGCCTCTCTGACCTATCTAACAACTGAAAGAAAGTACATGGAGAAATTAGCATTTAAATAACTTAAAAAGGATTGCGATTGTTCTATTGCTTGTTTAAATTATTACATGATCTGAGGATAGGAGGTCAAGTTAATGCGTTTTCGGGATTTTAAGATAAACATCAACGGTAAAGAGTTGCACATGCGGGAATGGCCGGGAAGCGGGAACACGATTATTTGTTTGCATGGCTTTGCATGCAACTGTCATTGGTGGGATAAGTTTGCAGAAAGATTGTCTCCTTCATTCAGAATTATCACATATGATTTACCAGGTTGTGGTGACAGTGCTGCGCCTGCCGCTGAATTTGGCATGGAAGAACATGCCAAGGATATATTAGAGATAATAGACAAATTGAATTTAGGCAAGGTTAATTTAATGGGCCACTCGTTAGGTGCGGTAACAGCTGTCTACTTTGCTTCAGAATTCGGGGATAAATTAAAGCATTTGGTATTGATTGATGGCGGATATCCTATGGCCGGGGCTGTTGAAGTTATTAATCTCCTGATCAGCGGGTTGGACCGAACATTTCCGTCTTTTAAGAAGTATCTTGAATTTATGCAGAGTATGCCTTTCTTCTCTGAGATTTCCCCTTACCTTGAAAGGGCCTTTTATTATGGTGTAATACATCGTAGTGACGGCAGTGTCATTTCCAAGGTAAATAAAGACTTTGTTCTCAGGGAACTTGAAATAAGGGCTCAGCGTAAACACTTGACGAAAGAATTGCTTCCCAGGATTAAAACTCCTGCTTTGATGCTCTGGGCATCACAAGGTTCCGGGATACCGGGAGTGTATGTTGTGACCCGGGAAAAGGGAGAGGAGATTGTTAGTAAAATACATGGCAGTCGGTTCGCGGCCATAGCAAATTCCAACCATTTTACTATCATGAACCGGGAACAGTCCATTCGAGAAATTGAAGCATTCATTAAATACTTTTGATAGACATAATAGGTCAATTAAACTAGCATATATTTTAATAAAAAGCTAAGGGAACCTCCTGATATTTCGGGGGTTCCCCATATTTTGATATAATATGAAAATATGTAACAGATTATGAAAATTAATTTTTACCGATTGCGACAAAATATTTTATTAAATAATAGTATAATTACAATGAATCAGAAATAAGTAAAAAAATAACAAGCAAGGGAGGAAAATGACTACTCGGCATGAGTTATTTCCAAAAAGCTCTAAGGCTAAGGAAAAAGAAAGAGAGGAGTGATAATTGATGTCAAAATTAGCAAAAAGCGAAAAAGGTTTTACATTGATTGAAATTATCGTTGTTATTGCCATACTTATTATCCTGGCAGCCATTGCTATTCCCAGGTTTACCAATATGAGAATAGAAGCAGCAGTCAAGGCTGATGCCAGTACTGCGGCCCAAATTGCCAATGCCTGCCGGGTCCAGGAAACACAAACAGGATCATTGGTAGATGGTTTAGCTGCAGGGGAAGCTGTAACGAATCCTTTGCAGGTAAATTATATGGAGGTACCGAATGCGACGCAAACAGGTGGTGAATTTACGTTTGCAGAAGGTGCTCAGGGTGGATCGGCTCCCTATGTTATTCAGTTTGAGCCCAGTGTAGATTTTGCGCCCTATAATGTAAGTCAAACTGTAACGGAACGGACTGCTTTTATAGCTTCTATAGCCGAAGAATAATTTATTTCTGATCCAATAATCGGCTGGCCTTTTCGAAAATCTCTTTAGGATCCTTGTGAATGCGGGCTATACCCGAGTCAATAGCAACTTTGGCTACTGCGGCGGCAACGGAAGGTGCTACCCGATTATCGAAAACACCGGGTATGATATAGTCGGGTTTGAGTTGATCATCCGAGATAATTTCCGCAATCGCATAAGCTGCCATTAGTTTCATTTCATCAGTG
Organism: Desulfitobacteriaceae bacterium; assembly: GCA_028704155.1. Taxonomy (GTDB): domain Bacteria; phylum Bacillota; class Desulfitobacteriia; order Desulfitobacteriales; family Desulfitobacteriaceae; genus UBA2264. Next base: position 11,543 of record JAQVLN010000039.1, on the reverse strand, counting down.
ATATCTTTAGCCTGCACATCCAAAGCCCCTCTGAAAATACCCGGGAAGGCTAAAACATTGTTAACTTGATTAGGATAGTCTGATCGGCCGGTACCAACAACAACAACTCCTCCTGCAAAGGCTTCTTCCGGGAATATTTCCGGTGTAGGATTAGCCATGGCAAAAACAACTGCTCCGGAATTCATTGTAGCTACCATATCTTTGTTCAGTACTCCCGGAGCAGAAACACCAATAAAGACATCAGCACCGGCAAGTGCATCTGCCAGAGTACCTCTGAGCCTGTTATGGTTTGTCAACTCTGCCATGGCTTTCATAGCAGGATTCATCCAACTTTCACCTGTGCAAAGTATCCCGGCCTTGTCAACCATGATTGCATTTTTTAAACCTGCTTGCAGCAATAGCCTGGTAATAGCTATACCTGCGGAACCTGCGCCATTAAGTACTAACTTTATTTCATCGATTTTTTTATTCACAACCCGTAAGGCATTAAGGAGAGCTGCCAATACAACGATGGCTGTGCCATGTTGATCATCATGGAAAACAGGAATGCTAGTTTCTTCTTTGAGCCTTTTCTCAATTTCGAAACAACGTGGCGCAGAAATATCCTCAAGGTTTATGCCGCCGAAATTTGGTTCTAAGGCCTTGACTATCCGGACAATTTCATCAACATTTTTTGTATTTAAACAAATTGGAAAGGCATTGACTCCACCAAATTTTTTAAATAAAACACATTTACCTTCCATGACAGGGATAGCCGCTTCAGAACCGATATCACCAAGGCCCAAAACTGCTGTGCCGTCAGATATTACAGCGACCATATTGCCTTTTCCGGTATACTCGAAGACTGCATCCCGATTTTCAGCGATTATTTTACAGGGTTCGGCTACCCCGGGGGTATAAAGCAGGCTTAAATCTTCAATTGATTTTAAGTCTGCTTTGTTGACAATTTCAATTTTCCCGATTAATTCTTTATGTAGTTCTAAAGCGCGTTTCTGAAGATTCTTCATTGAATACCTCTTTTCACCAGTAATATGTTTATTCACTATCAATATATAAGCCTAAACTATATACTAGATGAATTAAGCGTATTTCGCAAATATATTATACGGCCAATGCGCTGGGCTTAAACCATCTGTAAAAAGATAAATCAAGCTTAAAAAGCCAGGGGGGACGGCATGGATTTTTTTGATTCTACTTATAATGAGACCGATTTTTTAGAACCAATTAACGAAGGATTGGATCCAAAAGTTTTTGCCCGTATTTTAGACTTTTGTCGTGCTGACTTTTTTTCGAATTATGTAGGGAACATTCTGACCAAGCTTATACCTGGCAAGGCCTATACCGCCCTGGATCCGGAAGCCCTCCATTCAAATATGTCAGGCTTTTTGCATGGGGGAGTGACAGCAACCCTGGCGGATTATAGTATGGGGATAGCATGTTTTACTAGAGGCTTTGTGGTGGTTACTACCAATTTCAATATTTCTTATCTTACTGTGGGTAAAATCGGCCAAAAGATAACAACAGTTGGGCAGGTTATCCGCTCCGGTAAAAAAGCAATGTTTACTGAAGCTGTTATGAAAAACCAACAGGGTAAGGCAGTTGCCAAAGCTAATGGTATATATTCGATAGTTTCTCTGCTTATGGATGACGATATCATGATTACTTAGTTTAGGTTGATACCGGTAAACCGTTTTAAACATTAAGTTTGGCGGTTTTTTCTTATTGTTGAACGTTTTTAATTATAGTTTAATAATCAAACCGATTGCTTTGACTTGACAATAAGGCAACACTTTAATATATTAAAGTAAAAGCAATAATATCTTTACATAGATAATTATTAATAGTGAAGTGCTGAATATATTGGAGGGTTAATTAAGTGGGTATTGATGAACGTTTGCGTGACAGAATGACGGATAATCTGTTTGAGGCAATTTTATCGCTAAGGAACAAGGATGAATGTTATCGTTTTTTCGAGGACATAGCTACAGTAGCGGAAATCAAGGCTCTGGCACAACGTTTGGAAGTAGCCAAGTTATTAAAAGAAAATGTAACCTATACGACTATTGCTGAAAAGACAAGAGCAAGTACAGCTACCATAAGCAGAGTCAAACGCTGCTTATTTTTCGGAGCTGATGGTTATAAGTTGGTATTATCGAGAATTGAGCAAGATAAAGAAAAGAGGAGTGTTACTTAATGCAACGATCTTATTTAGGATTACGTATCCCCGAAGGTATGCATGATTTATTGCCGGAGGAACTTGCACTTCAGGAACGTCTTGAAAGAAATGTTTTGGATCTCTTTCGGCGTTGGTCTTACCAGAAGGTCCTTACAACTACACTGGAGTTTGGAGCTTGTGTTCAGCCGAATTCTGATGTAGAGGATCAAATTTATAAATTTTTTGATCGCAAGGGTCATATACTGGCTTTACGTCCTGAATTGACAACTCCGATAGCACGTTTGGTTAGCACACGTATGCGTGGTCAGGAATTACCTTTACGTTTATGCTACAGTGCCGATGTTTTCCGTAATAGTTTAGTCCGGAATCGTGAATTCCGACAAGCAGGGGTTGAATTGGTTGGTTCAAATGCCGGTCTTGCCGATGCCGAGATAATAGCCCTTGCGGTGGAGACGATTAAGAGTTTAGGAGTTAAAGATTTTCAAATTAATTTAGGTCATATGGGGATATTTTTAGGTTTAATGAAGGAAGCAGGAATAAGTGAAGAACTGCAAGCTAAATTAGAGGATTTCCTGGCTCGCAAGGATATGGTAGGTGTTGAGATCTTGGTTAGGCAGAGCAATTTAGCACCTGACTTTCAGCAGATTCTTTTACGACTGCCGCACCTTAATGGCCGCGAGGAAATACTTGATGAGGTCCTGAGTTGGAGCCGAAGTCAGGACATCAGGGAAGCTGTTGAGGGATTGCGTCAGGTTTACAGATATTTGGCCGATTTTGGTGTGCAAAAGTATATTGCCTTGGATTTAGGAATATTGAGAGGCTTTTCTTATTATACAGGTGTAATTTTTGAAGGTTATTTGCCGGGTGTGGGTTTTCCGGTTATTGAAGGCGGACGTTATGATCTGCTTTATGCAGATTTCGGTTATCCCTTGGCAGCGACGGGTTTTGCTCTTCATTTGGGAAGTATTTTAGGTCAATTCCCGCTTACATCTTTAGAAAATGCTGATGTCTTTGTTTATGGCCGCGATCCCCAGGCGGTGATTAATAAAAGTCAGGAATTTCGGAGTCAGGGTAAACGTGTGGAAATGTCTTTAGGCGAACTTTCTAAGGAAGCTATTCAGGAATTAGCTGCCAAGAAAAAGATACCCGTTCTTTGCAAAGTATAAAAGGTTAAATTTTGTATTAGGGAATCGCAGAATATTTAAAGGAAAGTGATGGATATTAAATGCGTAAGCTTGCAGTACTTACCGGCGGAGGGGATTGTCCGGGCCTTAATGCTGTTATTCGAGCTATAGTCAAGAAGGCCGATAAACACGGCATCGAAGTTATTGGAATCAAAGATGGTTATCATGGTGCAGTTGAAGGTGATTTTCTTCCCTTAGGTTACCAGGAGGTTTCAGGCATTTTGCCGAGAGGAGGTACTATTCTTGGAACTTCCAATCGGGATAATCCCTTTGCTTATGTTGATTACAATAAAGATGCAACTGTAAGTGTTGACAGGTCAGATGATGTTCTTGCTCATCTGAAGGCTCAAAATGTGGATGCTCTTCTGGCGATTGGCGGAGACGGAAGTCTGCATATTGCTCTGGAATTAGCTCATAAAGGATTAAATGTCATCGGAATACCTAAAACGATTGATAATGACCTTATGGCGACTGATCAGACCTTTGGTTTTCAAACCGCAGTTGATACAGCCCAGGAAGCTCTGGACAGGTTGCATACAACTGCAGAATCACATCATCGGATAATAATTCTTGAATTAATGGGCAGGTATGCCGGCTGGATTGCACTTTATGCCGGAATTGCCGGAGGTGCTGATGTTATTCTAATTCCGGAAATTCCCTATCAATTTGATAAAGTGGCTAAGGCTGTAGACATGAGGGCCCAGAAAGGCAAAAAATTCAGTATTTTTGTTGTTGCTGAGGGAGCGAGACCTCTGGGTGGCGAGATGGTTATTGAGAGACAAATAATTGGCCGGGCGGATCCGTTTAAACTGGGAGGAATAGGTACCAAGTTAGGAAAAGAATTGGAGGCTTATACCAAAACGGAGACCAGGGTTACTGTTCTGGGACATATACAGCGAGGGGGATCACCGATTGCTTATGACCGTGTTCTGGCTACACGCTATGGTGTAGCGGCTGTTGAAGCTGCTATGGAAGGTGATTTTGGGAGTATGGTTGCTTTACGAGGACAGGACATTATTCAGGTACCTATTAGTGAAGCTGTTGATAAATTAAAATTAGTGCCTATGAATGATCCTGTTTTAGCTGCCGCCCGCAGTTTAGGCATTATAATGGGAGATTGAGATTAGGGGTTGTTATAAAGTGTTCAAACTGTTAAAATACTAGCATGCTAATACTTTAACTAATTAAATTAAATATATATTTTAAAGAATGAAGGGGATGGATTTATTGCCACGGAATTTTTTAACTATCGCTTTACCAAAAGGGAAATTATTGACGGATTCCCTGCAGTTATTAAACATGGTTGGGTTGGATTGCCTACAGGTTGATGAAGATTCCCGTCAGCTTTATTTTGATTTCCCTGAGGCGCAGATCAGACTTATCATTTGTCGTCCGACAGATATTCCGACATATGTTGAATATGGAGCTGCAGATATTGGTTTTGTAGGTAAAGATACGTTATTGGAAGAAAACAAGGATATCGCCGAACTTCTGGACTTAAAGTTCGGTTATTGCCGTTTCGTGGTGGCAATGCCTGAAGATAAAGTGCCACCTCTGTTACCCGGCGGCGAGTATGATTTAAGTGTTCTGAACCACCAGAGGGTAGCTACGAAATTTCCCCGGGTAGCCCAGACGTTTTTTTCTCAGTTGGGAATGCAGGTTATTACTATCAAGCTTCATGGTAATATTGAGTTGGCACCTAAAGCCGGTTTGGCAGAAATGATTGTGGATATTGTTTCATCGGGGAAGACCTTGGTCCAAAATCGCTTGTTGGAAGTAGCCCCTATTTTGGAAGCAACTACCCGACTTGTAGCTAACCGGGTTTCTTATCGGATTAAATATGACAGGATTCATGAAATGGTCGAAGGACTGAGGCCCCATATAAAAACTGCTTAATAGCAAATTGGAAAAAGGGAGCAACTTCAATGAAGATTGAGAGTATCAGTGAATTGGATTTGAAACGTTTAACTCGCAAATCCTATGGTGATGATGCAACCTTGGAGAGACAGGTTGCCGCGATCCTGAAGAGGGTACGGGAAGAGAGTGATGAGGCCCTGTACCAATTGACTGAAGAATTTGACGGTGTTGATTTACGGGAATGCGGCTTGAAGGTTACTCCCCAGGAGTGGGCAGAGGCTTTCGGAAGAATCGATGGGGAATTTTTGGAGGCTCTGCGTGAAGCCAAGAAAAATATCCTGAGTTTTCATGAAAAACAAAAACGCACATCATGGATTGAACCGGGTGAAGACGGTGGATTATCCGGTCAATTATTGCGTCCTCTGCAGAGGGTAGGTATTTACGTTCCAGGTGGCACGGCTTCATATCCTTCTTCGGTTTTAATGAATGCCTTGCCTGCTGTGGTTGCAGGTGTTGAAGAAATTGTTATGGTCAGCCCGCCCGGGAAAGATGGAGCTCTTCTGCCTGAGGTATTGGTAGCAGCTGCCGAAGCTGGTATTAAGGAAGTTTATAAGGTTGGAGGAGCACAAGGGATTGCAGCTTTAGCCTATGGAACCAAAGAGATCGCTTCGGTTGACAAGATTACCGGACCGGGAAATATTTATGTAACCTTGGCTAAAAAACAGGTCTTTGGAACAGTGGATATCGATATGCTGGCCGGACCGAGCGAGATCCTTATTTTGGCAGACAATAGTGCCAGCCCGGCAGAATTGGCTGCAGACTTATTATCTCAGGCGGAACACGACCGCTTGGCCTCAGCTATACTTGTTTCCCCTAACAGGAACCTTCTGGATAAAACTATAGCCCAGGTGGAATACCAGTTGGAGACACTTCCGCGTTCAGATATTGCCCGGGAAGCCTGGGAAAATTACGGTGCGGTAATTCTGGTTTCGGATTTGGAAGAGGGAATGGCTTTAGCAAATATTATTGCTCCTGAACATTTTGAATTGGTGGTTGAAGATCCGATAGTCTGGTTGGGGCGGGTACGAAATGCCGGGGCAGTCTTTTTAGGCCGCTATTCTCCTGAACCGGTTGGTGATTATTTTGCCGGTCCAAATCATGTTTTGCCAACCGGCGGAACAGCCCGTTTTTATTCGCCACTGAATGTAGATACCTTTTTAAAAAAAATTAATATTATCGGATATTCGCAGGAAGCCTTGAAAAGAGATGCAAAGAAGATTACTGTTTTGGCAAGGCGGGAAGGCCTGGAAGCTCATGCCCGGGCTGTAGAGGTAAGATTGAATGAACATCAATAAAGAGATTATGGTCGATCCACTTGATTTAATCCGGCCTGAAATCAGGAGATTGCGAGCCTATAAAAGTATAATATACCCTGGAGTTGTAAAAATGGATGCTAACGAGAATCCTTTTCCCTGGCCGGAGGGTATGAAACAAATAATATTAAATGGAGATATAACTTTTAATCGTTATCCTGACAGTAGTGCCAGTGAATTAAAAACGGCTATTGCCGGTTATACAGGGGTGAATAGTAACCAGATATTGCTGGGTAACGGTTCTGATGAGGTTATCCAACTAATCCTGGCAACATTCGGCGGGATGGGAAAATCTGTTGTTTTACATCCTCCTACTTTTGGCATGTATACTGCTGCTGCCTGTGTTTCCGGTACCGGTGTTATTAAAGTCCCTTTACGTGAAGGCTTATATCTTGATACTGAGGGAGTCTTAACTGCGGCGGATTCGCCGGAGGTCAGTACCATCATTTTGTGCAGTCCCAATAATCCTACCGGAACCTTATTTGAACGGGGCGAACTCCTGCTATTAGTCAGGGAGACCGGTAAAATAATTATTATGGACGAAGCTTATGCGGAATTCTCCGGAGAATCTGTAATCGACGAAATTAAGAATTATCCTAATCTTTTAGTGATGCGGACTTTTTCTAAAGCTTTTGCTTTAGCAGGATTAAGACTGGGCTATTTGCTGGGACAAGCCGCAACTATTGATTTGGTCAATCGGGTAAAACAACCCTTTAATGTTAATGTTTTTACACAAAGGGCCGGGATAATCGCACTCAATTATTTGGAACAATACCGGAAACAAATTGAAACTATTAAAGCGGAAACAGTCAAGCTGTATCAAGAATTAAATAAAATCTCCGGTTTTAAGGTCTATCCTACCCAGGCTAATTTTATTTTATTTCAACCTGATGATCCTGATGTTTGGGCTGAAGAGTTATTCGTCAGGGGATTTTTGGTTCGCCATATGGGCAATTTGCCTGTTCTGGGAAAATGTTTGCGTGTCAGTCCTGGCCTTCCCGAGGAGAATACAGTATTTATCAAGGCTTTGCGGGAAATATCGTCTAAAAGAGGTACCATGATAAGGGGGGAACAGGGTGCGTGAAGTAACTTTGAACCGGAAAACCCGGGAAACCGAGATTGTTGTTAAGCTGAAGCTTGATGGGTCCGGAGAGTCAGAAATTGATACCAATATCGGCTTTTTTGATCATATGTTATCCTCTCTGAGCCGATTTGCTTATTTTGATCTTAAGTTGACTGCCAAGGGAGATTTGCAGATTGATCAACATCACACAATTGAGGATTGCGGCCTTGTCCTTGGTCAGGCTTTGCGCGAAGCTGTTGGCAATAAACAGGGAATTGAACGATTGGGTGAAGCATTACTGCCGATGGATGAGGTGCTTGTTCAGGTAGCTTTAGATATTTCCAATCGTGCTTATCTTGTTTGGGAAGTGGAGTGTGCCGGCGGAAATGTTGGTGAGTTTCCAGTGGAAATGGCCGAAGAGTTTTTTCGGGCTTTGGCTGTTCAGGCTGGACTGACCTTACATATCCGGCTTTTGAGTGGTAAAAATCGCCATCATATTTTGGAGGCGGTTTTCAAAGGTGTCGGCAGGGCGTTGGGTTTAGCCGTTCGGGGCAACCCTCGTTTTGATGGCATTCTTTCCACCAAAGGGGTATTATAAAAGTTATTTTGTACATTCCTATTATGCAATTCCAGCCGGAAAAAGCAAGCTTTTAGGGATTGACTATTTTGAATAATTTTGGAAAGTTGGTGAAGGTTCATGCTGATATTTCCAGCCATAGATCTTAAAGAAGGAAAAGCTGTAAGATTACTTCAGGGTCGTTTAGAGGACTCAACTATTTATGCTGATTATCCGGCAGATGTTGCCAGGAGTTTTCTCGAACAAGGGGCAGGGTTTTTGCACGTTGTTGATTTGAATGGAGCTTTTTCCGGGAAGCCGGTGAATGATCAGGCAATTCGGGAAATTGTTTGTGCTGTAGGATCTAAGATGAAAATTCAAGTCGGTGGCGGGATCCGCACTCTTGAGCGTATCGAAGAACTCCTGGGTTTGGGAGTCAGTCGGGTCATTCTTGGAACAATAGCCGTTAAGGAGCCTGAATTGGTAAAAGAGGCAGTGCGCCGTTTTGGAGAGCGGGTTGTTGTCGGTATTGATGCCCGGGACGGGATGGTTGCTGTCCAGGGGTGGTCAGAGGTTACAAAACTTGGTGCTGCAGAACTGGGGCTTGCCATGAAAGCGGTAGGGGTCAAACGGATAATTTTTACCGATATTGCCCGTGATGGGATGCTTCAGGGCCTGAATCTGGAAAGTACTGTGAAATTGGCGCAAGAGACAGGTCTAATAGTAATTGCTTCCGGTGGCATTACAATACTGAAAAATCTGGTGGATATTCAAAAAGAGGTTGATAAAGGGGTTTTAATTGAGGGAGCTATTGTTGGTAAAGCTCTTTATTCTGGTGCATTTACGCTTAAAGAAGCTTTGAATGCAGTTTTGTCCCGAGAGGAGGGTAAATAGAAAATACTCGTTAAACATATTCTTCTAGAAAGAAGGGGATTTAATTGAATTTTAATCAAACAGCACAGGATACTGAAGGACAGGTCTGGCTGGCGGAAAATATCTGTTGGAACAGCGACGGTCTGATTCCTGTTATTGTCCAGGATGTGGTGTCCAAAGAAGTTTTAATGTTGGCTTATATGAATGAAGCAGCCTTATATTTAACCTTGAAAGAGCAGCGGGCTTGGTTTTATAGCAGGAGCCGTCAAAGTCTTTGGCGTAAAGGTGAGACATCCGGTCATACTCAGAAGGTTGTAGACCTTCGTTTTGATTGTGATCAGGATGCAATTTTATTGACAGTTGAACAGACGGGTATGGCTTGCCACGAAAATTATTTTTCCTGTTTCCATTATCTTGCAGGTAATCAAGCCTTTAAAATCGAAGGAGTAAAGGAGCAAAAACCGGCACCTTCCTTAGGAACTGTTTTGGAAGAGCTAGCCCAGGTAATCCATTCCCGTAACCTCGAAAGGCCGGAAAAGGCTTATACGACTTACTTGTTTGAAAAAGGAATTGACAAGATCCTTAAAAAAGTTGGAGAAGAAACTGCTGAAGTGATCATAGGGGCGAAAAATAATGATCCGGGTGAGATTACTTATGAAGTTGCCGATTTGTTTTATCACCTGGTGGTTATGCTGGAAGAACGCGGTGTCGGTTTGAACGAGATTGCGTCTGAACTGGTTAGCCGGCGGAAATAATAAGTATATTGTAATAAATGCATGTTTTGGGGGGAGAACATATTGAAATCAGCATTATTTAATGCTCATATAGCCGGTATAGGAACTTACATACCCGAAAAGATTTTAACAAATTTCGATCTGGAAAAGATAGTTGATACGAGTGATCAATGGATTCTGGAAAGAACCGGTATCCGTGAAAGACATATTGCTTCTGCTGAACAGGCAGCTTCGGATTTGGGAGTTATAGCTGCACAAAGGGCATTAGACGATGCGGGACTTACTATTAATGATATGGATCTGATCATAACTACAACAGTAACTCCCGATATGTTATTTCCTTCAACAGCTTGCATTATCCAGGAGAAGTTAGGGAATCATACTATACCTGCTTTTGATCTGAATGCAGCTTGTGCAGCGTTTATTTATGGACTGGTAACCGGCACTCAGTTTATAGCAACAGGTACTTACAGAAACATTTTACTAATCTGTACCGAAGCTTTGTCCAGCGTTACCAATTGGAAGGACAGGTCAACTTGTGTATTATTAGCTGATGGTGCCGGTGCGGTAGTACTGCAGCGTGGGGATTCCAGCGGCGGTGTTCTTGGTTATACTTTAGGCGCAGATGGCAGGGGTGGCTTGAATCTGTATCAGCCGGCAGGCGGGTCCCGAATGCCTGCCACCTTAGAAACAGTTCAAAATGACCTGCACTTTTTAAGGATGAACGGACAAGAGATCTATAAATTTGCAGTTCGTAATATGGTTGAAACAGCAAAAGAAACTATGAATAAAGCCGGACTTAATGCTTCCGATGTCGATCTTTTCATTCCGCACCAGGCAAATGCCAGGATCATTGAAGGAATATCTAAAAGGTTAGAGTTTCCCCAGGAGAAAGTTGTCATAACTATTGATAAGTATGGCAATAATTCCAGTGCCACGATTCCGTTAGCAATGAACGACGCCTTAAAGGCAGGCCGGATAAAGAAGGATAGTGTGCTTTTGCTTGTAGGTTTCGGAGCAGGACTTACTTGGGGTGGGCTTGCACTGAAGTGGACAAAAACAACTCCGTAAAAGAGATGACAAGTTACTTTGGATACCGTGTGTGTTTATGCTTGCCTTAACGGAAAGGTTTCTTCTCAAACCTGCTGATTTTTTCTATTGCGGATTATTTAGTAAAAAAGTCAGAACGTATTTATAAATACGTTCTGACTTTTACGTATGACGGGGATGCCGTCAATCTGTGGTGAAAGTCCACAAGGGGCGTAGTTGCCGACGAACCCCAGAGGGACTTGCAAGTTTCACATCGCGAGGTGTGGGAGAGAAGAAGCAATAGCGAAATCGTAGCCTGACGAACAGAAACCTAATACCAAGGCTTGCATGGCGGATAAGCTGGCTTAAAGCGGTGAAGTCCAAAAGGCAATCGTAACCCATGCAGGTAAATTAGACAGGTAGACGAGGAAAGAATGACGACTTATCCCGTGAGGTCTCACAGACGGAGAAGTCCGTAGTAACAACGAACTGTGAGAAGTCAGCAGAGACCATAGTACTGAGAAATCAGGAAGGGTCGAACAATTCAAGGTCTACTGGACTTTGGAATGTGTGAAATGGACCCCAAAGTCAAGACACGATTTTTTAAATTCAAAGCGACACAGGGGTGGGTATAGTGTTAACATAAAAACCTTTCTGACTGAATGTTGCGATAAGACAAAATGGTGCAATTATACATA
>JAQVLN010000131.1 GCA_028704155.1 Desulfitobacteriaceae bacterium | reverse complement strand
ATAAACTTGAATTCGGCAAGTAGTTTCTAATAAAACTAGGAAGCCTTTAAAATACTATGAATTTTAAAAAAATTTATCAAAAATATTTGATAAAAAAATAGAATCCTGCCTAAAAATCGGGTATAATGTAGTTATCACACTAAACATTTCCCATAGGAGGATTCTACAATGATTATACCACAAACTAAAACTAAAGAAAATATATTTAATGAACAAAATTTAAAAACTGTTTTTACAGAAACCGCAGTTTCAAACAACATTACAATGACTTACTTGGAAGATTTTAAAAAATCTATTAAATTCTCAACACTTTTAGAAAAACATCTAAGTGAATTTAATTCTGTAAAAGGTGCTAATTCAACATATAAGCCAATTGGCATTGTTGATTTCATGATTGATGCTGTAATATTTGGCTATAGCCATTTCGACCATATGGAGCAATTACGTAAAGATGAAGCCTATACATTAATAAAACAACATTCTGCACCAAGCGAAAAAGTATGTCGCGACCTCTTAAAGGCACTACCAGACAATGCTTGTGATAATTTACGAGCTTTAAATAAATCATTGCTTGAAACTCAAGCAAATACACAAGCTCCACGAGAGGTAATGATAGATTTTGATGATACTGTTGTTACCGTATTTGGTAACCAAGAAAAAGCAAATGTTGGTTACAACCCCAAATATCATGGTCGTCCTTCCTACAAAGAAAAGGTAGGAATAATCAGCGGAACTAAGGAGCTAGTTGACCTAACCTTAGAAGAAGGTTCGCACCACAGTAATCATTGCTTTTTAGATTTCTTTAAAAAATGTGAAGAAACTCTGCCAAAACAGTGGTTCTTAAAAAGAATCCGTGGTGATAGAGGATTCTTTGACCAAGACAACTTCAATTACTTTGAAGGACAACAGTATGAATATATTGTCAAGGCTAAAATGCAAAATGGTGTTAAAAAAATTGTAGACTACATCGTATCACACCCTGCTGAATATAAGTGGCAGGAGATCGATAAAACGTTTAGTGTTACTGATATTTTCGTACCACTTCCAGCATGGGATAAAGCCAGAAGATTTGTAATTTTTAGAAAAACACTACCTAATACTGTAGATAGCAAACAGTTAATAATCGACATGGATGAATTCAAATATGAATATCAAGCGATAGTAACTAACGTAGATTATTTAACTCCCGCTGAAATCTTTGAAGATTACAATCAAAGGTGTACAATAGAAACAAATATTGATGAGTTAAAGTCTGGATTTGCATTCAGTGAAAACAGCCAAATTAACTACCAATGCAATGAACTTTTCATGCTTATTAAAATGATTGCCTATAATCTACACAACTGGTTTAAAAATTGTATATTACCAGAAGAATTAAGGCATCATCGAATTACAACATTAAGAAGAAAGCTATACCACATTCCTGGAATCATAGCAGGGAATGGCTGGTACAAACATATTAAGTTGCAAAAAAATGATAAGCTAGAAAAAGTCTTTATATACATACAAAATGCATTATTTATTTTTAGAAACCAGGTAATGCTTAACTAAAAATTCATAATTTAATATTACTTTCAACAGTTGTGCACAACTGTTGATTATGATACAAAAATTGTGGATAACTGTGCAAATTTGCATTAAAATTTAGTAAGTAATTTATATTTTTCAATAAATTCGGTAAATATTATGTTATTTAAAAAATTCTAACTTTAGCGAGGCGATACCTCCTAAATTTTAATTACTTGCCGAATTGAAGATAAAATTATATATAGGAATCCTCCCATAAATAGCCATAATGCCAAACTGTATAAAAAGGGGATGCAGGTTTTGTTGCCTGTTCTCCTCTTTTTACATTATGGTTGGCAACCCGAAGCAATATTTTAAAATATTATACTCATGGATTAAAGGACTTAAGGTTAGTACTTCCCAAATTCGCCATCATCAAGCGAGATTTGAGGCTTGCCGCCAGATACGGCCGCTTTCTTTTCGCTTACATTAGCGTTTTTATCCTGACTTTTATTTTCTTGTACTTTATTTCCCTGTACCTTATTCTTTTTTTCGATCATTTCTTCAATTGCACGGATAATATCTGGGCTCAACTTATCAAGGCTCGCTAGTTTCATATCTTTAGCGTCTTTTAACTTGACATTGTTCACAGTCTGTTTTAACATTTCAGCCTGGCTGGACAGTTCCTCACTTGCAGAAGCACTTTCTTCCGCAGTCGCAGAGTTGGTCTGAATAACCTGGGATACCTGCTCAACAGCTTGGTTGACCTGAGAAATAGCTGTAGCCTGTTCGTTGGAAGCTGACGCAATCTGGCCGACAAGCTCTGCTGCTTTGGTAATGCTCTCAACGATCTCATTTAATGCTTGCTCTGTGTTATTTGCGATTTTTGTTCCTGTACCAACTTTTTCAATTGAACCTTCTATCATAGTCGTTGTTTCTTTTGCTGCACTTGCACTTTGTTGCGCCAGATTCTTTACTTCTTCCGCCACAACTGCAAAGCCTTTACCGTACTGTCCTGCCCTTGCTGCTTCCACCGCTGCATTTAAAGCTAGAATGTTCGTTTGGAATGCAATATCATCTATTACCTTAATAATCCTGGAAATGTTTGTTGATGATTCATTAATATCATGCATAGCCTGAACCATTTCCTTCATTTGCTCGTTGCCTTTGACTGCATCCACTTTTGCCGTAAGGCTTAATTTATCTGCCTGGGTTGCATTGGCAGCATTCTGTTTTACCTGTGCGGCCATTTCTGTTATGGATGCCGTTACTTCCTCAATAGAGCTGGCCTGCTCCTCTGAACCCTGGGATAATGTCAGACTTGTTTCAGAAATTTGCCCTGCTCCTGCTGCTACCTGTTCTGAAGCAGTGTTGATTTCCCTAAATATTTCGTTCAGAGAGTTGATAATTTTATTAAGAGAATCTGAAATAGTTCCAAAATCACCTTTGAACTCCCTAACCTTTAGAATATTGAAGTTCCCTTGTGCAATCTCTGATAGTATGTCCCCTATTTCCTCAACAACATGGTTTAAGATTTCTGCTGTAGAGTTTACAACATTTGCCAGTGTCGCAAATTCGCCTTTATAATTCCCTTTAACAGTTACACCCAAATTGCCGACAGATATCTGCGACATAACCTCAATAACTTCTTTGATTGGTTTAACTACCGCATCAAGGGTTCCATTGAACCCCCTTATAATATTTCCATATTCGCCTTTAAATTTTCCTGCATCTCCTCTGGCATCCAAATTACCATTTTCCGCATCACCTACAAATGTAGCTGTTGCATCGATTAATGCCTGTACAGCTTCCATCATGTTGGTAAGTGCTGGTACAAGGCGGTCATTATCTGATCTCTTGCCTATGTTACGATAATTCTCCAGTTCACTAATGTCACCCTGTGAAATTTTTACTGCAACATTTTCAACAGCCAATAACCTCTCCTTTACAAGGTTTATAGCATTTGCCATTGTAGCAAAATCGCCTTTATAATTAGTATCCATCGAAAGAGTGTAATCGTTCAAAGCCATTGTTTCTAATATATGTATAGTTTTATTCAGCGGCTCCGAGATGGTCTCAAATGATGCATTGATATCCTTGCCTATTCTTGAATATAGGCCGTTATACCTTGTGGTGTCCATACGGTAGTTTAAATTGCCGTCTTTTATATTGCTTGACAGGTTTTCAGTATCCTTCACTAGGCTACTAAATGATTCCTTTATCTTTGACAAGTACTGGTTCATTTTGATAAATTGGTCTCTTTCGGCTCCGACACAATTATCCCCTTCAGAAACCTCCAAATCAATATCAGATTCTCCATTTGCTAACTTTTTCAGGTTTCTTTCCAATCTCTCGATTTCTTTCTTCTGGTAATTTATTATCCTGCTTTTTCTAAAAAGTTCCATAATATCCCTCCTGTTTTATAATAGTCGGTATAACATGCTGCCATGCTTATGCTATTTGTCTTATCGTTTCAACATCATCGTCATTCATAAGCTTCTCGCAGTCGAGAATTAGTTTGTCCTCTTTTTCAACCTTGCCAATTGCTTTTAAATATTTGTTTTCTGTTCTTTTGTTCATATCTGGTGGAGGTACTATATCTTCATCTGCAATAGACAAGACCTCTGACACATTATCAACTATCAGCCCTACAGAAATGTCCTTCACTTCAACTACAATAATACATGTCCTATCGTTGTATTCCACAGGCTTCTTTTTAAACCTTAACCTGACATCCATTACGGGTATTATCTTACCACGTAAATTGATTATGCCTTTTACATACGCTGGCAATTCTGGCACTTCCGTGATAGGCTGGATGCCTATTATTTCGGTTACGAACTTTATTTCGATAGCATAAGCCTCCTTACCCAGCGAAAATGTCAGAAACTTGCCTTTCTGCGTATCTTCTTCCGTTTCCAATCCTTTTTCTTGTACTTGTGTCATGTACACATCTCCTTTCATTCAATGAGTAATATGTAAGTCTTGCATCACAAATTAATTAAATATTTATGTGCTGTTAAACAACCCCGAAACATCAATGATTAGACTGACACTTCCATTTCCCATAACCGTGCAGCCAGAAATGCCATTTACTTTTTTTATGTATCTAGGCAACGCT
>JAQVLN010000038.1 GCA_028704155.1 Desulfitobacteriaceae bacterium | reverse complement strand
GCCAATATATTGCTCTTACGCTAAAAACACCACCGATTTTAGTAATCATCCGTAGAAAGGCCAGTGAAAAATCCGGGGCAATATAATAAATTACTGTCTTGGCCCCATTACTTAGACGATTACCAAACAATATCCCCGCCAATAGAAAATCTTCTTCATGAAGAACAGTAGTGCAAGCAATAATGCCCGCCCTTAATGCAGTTTCCCTAGCCATAAAGTATGTATATCGAGCAGGTAACTTCCACTTTTTCCTATTCTCCGTCATACATTCTTGCCAATTTTGGGTCACAAAAATATCACGGTGACTTTCTAATATTTTATTCCAAAGTATGCTCACTGTTATCCTCCCTTAGTTTAAGTTGTTACCAAATATTACGCATTAGCAACATGTAAAATGACTTTATTCCAAAATTATGTATTGGTTTTATATGTAATTATTTATTATGCGTTATTATGTTCTGGACCATTTTCCCAGGATCTCCAAGGTACGTTTTATAGGAATCGCTCTGCGGATATTTCCATCTCTTCCGTCTAAAGTTTCAGCTAGAAAAAGCGCATTCCAGATACTCTCAGCACTTGCTTCCACTACTGCACGATAGTATTCATCCAATTCCCAATCGGAAAAAATATTTTGATCATAAAGAGGAGCGTTACTGATAATAAGACAAAAATCCCCGCTTCCTGTCATCGAAATAGATCCGGTTCTTGCCTGTCCTAAAACTGCCCGTCCTGCCAGTCTGGTCAATTGCCAACGATCAAGGGGAGCATTTGTTATTCCAAGTAAAATTAAAGAACCAGGTATATAGTCTTTTTCATTACTGATCATTAGGCTTCTGCCAATCGGTACTCCTTCAATCAGTAAATCTTCAAGAAGTCCAAAATTAGCTAAAGCTAACATACCCAATGTATATACCTGACCATTGGGCCTTTTCAACAGTCGTGATGAACTGCCAAGCCCTCCTTTTAATTGAAAACAGGACATTCCCACTCCTGCTCCAACATTCCCCTGTACAATAGGTCCATTTGTCGCACGTTGAATAGCAATTTTTGCATGATAAGAAAGAACATGTCTGCCTCTGATATCATTTAAATATGAGTCATCACACTCAAAAACAACAAGGTTAGGAGTACGGGTATTAATTCCTATTTCGGGATTTTGATTTAATAGATAGGTAAGCAAACCATTAGCAACATTACTGACACTTAAGGTATTGGTCAACATTATCGGTGAATTCAGCAAACCTGTTTCTTGAATAAAGGGAACTCCTGTTGATTTTCCATATCCATTAATAACTTCTATTCCGGCATGACAAGGTTGTCGATAGATATTTGCAGTTCCTCGCGGTAAAATGGCAGTCACCCCTGTTCTTACCGGACCCTTCCCCGGAACAAGCTTACCGCTGCCGGAAATAAGTGATACATTTCCAACAAGAACATCTGGTACATCAGTAATATCATTATTAGGGCCAGGAACCATATTACCTAACCATATACCTAGTTCTCTGGGTGTTTGCCGTTTAAGCAAAATAATCCCCCTGTAATAACCTTATGGTCTACTACAGAGGGATATACTTTACACTTATTTTAAATCACATAATAAACCGGGAAAGGCGCTTCTTATAAAAGCCCTTTCCCTTGCTTAAGCCCTTAATTTTGTTTCAATCAAACTATCAAAAAATATTGATAATACTAATTTCATTTCCTCGAACAAATTCCCTTCCCTGGAAACATACCAACTAATAAAATGCTGCAACATCATTCCTTCCAAACTCTCCGCCAGAAACGCCGAATCGAAAGAACAGCTAATTTCATAATTTTCTTGTCCAGCATTAATTATGGCTTGAATTCCATAATGCAATCCTAGATCATAATCTGCCGAAACCCGATTTCTAACTGTAACCCAAGCCATTTCCTGGTTATCAACCATAAATGCGACCCAATCCTGCAAAAAAGTATTTAGCCTTTCACGTACACCCAAGTATGGTCTTTCTCTTACTGATGTTAATACATTTTTAAAACCTTTCGTGGAAAACTCCATAACAACTTCTTCCTTGGATATAAAATAGTTATAGAAAGTTCCCTTACCTACATTTGCTTTTTGAGTAATTTGTTCAATAGATGTTTCTTCATAACCTTGCTTCTGAAATAGATACACGGCACTGGAATAAATTCGATCACGAGTTTCTCTTTTTTTTCTTTCTCTCAGTGGTAACTCCGGCATTTCCTACTCTCCTTTCCAGTAGTTTAGCCTCTCTAGCAATTACTATCTATAGCTATTCTCCATACTCCCATTATTTTCCTGCATCTGCTCACGTTTTTTCTTCAGTTTTGCTCATATCTTTGCCAATAAAATAACCTGTCGCAGTAAATATTGCTAAACTGATAAAATCTATAGGAACAATCAGCCAGTCTCCAATTCGGCCTCCTGTTAATAAAACAAGCAAATAAGTCAGACAATTAAAAATTAGAACGGCACCAAATAAATTTATTTTATTTTCCTTTCGATATCCACCCAGAAAGCCCACGGGGTAAAAGACAGCAAAATTAAAAACCAATTGATTTGCCAAGGCCTCATCAATAAAAAACTGACTCCAAAAAATAAATAATAATACTAATATTATTTGATAACGCCAAAAACTAAATAGCATATAAACCTCCAAGTATTATTGTATTGACAAATAGCTGATTTACTTTCAACTTGTTATATTTATTTAAACCAGCTAAGCTTATTATTATAAAACTATGGATATAACATATCATTGAGGAGGAATCAAATTGTTTTATAGAATAAAACAATTTTACCAAGCATTATTTCCATCAATAAGTTCTTTGGAAAAAGAATGGATAAAAAAGATTTTATCCCCTAAAGCATTTTCCCTATTTTGCAGACAAGCCCGTCCTGAACAACGTCATGCACTGGAAGTTACAAAAAGCCTAATAAGTACACTAACACCCTTAGATTTTCAGCCTGAAGAATATGAGAATCTGCTTATTGCATCCCTCCTGCATGATTGTGGTAAAATGCTCGTCAAATTATACTTGTGGCAAAAGATTCTAATCGTCTTAATTAATGGTTGTCCGCTGCTGATTAAGAAACATCTACCAGGATTTCTTACACATACACTAAATATAGCACAACAGCATCCAAAATGGGGAGAATCTCTTGCTAAAGAAGCAGGATTAAATGAGCAAATCTGTCAGTTAATTCGTCAACACCATTGTCCTGAAACAAAATTAGGTAGAATTCTTCAAAAAAACGATAACCAACATTAATTGAACTCTTCAGGAAAATCCCTGCAATTAGAAAAGGTATGAAAACTAATTAGTTTTCATACCTTTTCTAATTGTTTACAGTACTCACTTCTTCCTGCAATTTAATAATTTCTCTGTTTTTAGAAAAAATCCACTTGGCAAAACGGGTATTATCACGGTGCAGCCGCATATTTTCTTTTTCTAATTTTCGAACCAACAATATTTTCTCTTTTTCAATCTTTTCCAAAAGATCCATTAAAACTCTTCGGCTGACTCTTAGATGCTCAACACGGTGTTCCAGTTCCCTAACCTTTGCCCTAAGTACAAATAATTCTTTATCGGGATCCAAAGCACTGCACCCCCAACAAATAATATATTATACTATATGCCAGAAAGAGTCTCTTTAAACCCTTTTGTTGAAAAATTCCTGGACTCTCCGTACTGCTTCTGCCATATCTTCGTCATCTTGTACCAGGGCAATCCTTACATATCCCTCACCATATTTTCCAAAAGCCACTCCTGGTACCACTATAATTCCAGCCTTACGGACTAAACTTTCCGCAAACGAAAAGGAATCCTGATCAGTAGGAACAGGTGCCCAAATAAACATGGTTGCTTGGGGACTTGGCATTGACCAACCAACTTGGGAACAGCCGTTAATCCAGATATCCCTTCTCCGTTGATAAGCCTGGCAGTTATTCTCGACTTCTTCCTGATCTCCCAAGAGTGCAGTTGCTCCTGCTTTTAAAACTGGTCCAAAAACTCCATAGTCTATATTTTCTTTAAGTAATGTTAGTGCCGCAATTGTATCAGAGTTTCCGACAACGAATCCTAATCGAGCCCCGGCAAGGTTATATGTTTTAGAAATCGAATGGAATTCCACACCCACTTCCTTGGCATTTTTCGCCTGCAAAAAACTCGGAGGCCGATACCCTCCAAAAGCTAATTCAGAATAAGCTGCATCATGACAAACCAAAATATCATATTCTTTGGCAAAAGCGGCTAATTCATTGAAATAGGACAAGGGAGCAATCGCAGCAGTAGGGTTATTTGGATAATTCAAGAATAATATTTTAGCCTTACAAGCAATCTCAGGTTTAATACCTGCTAAATCCGGCAAAAATCCATTTTCAGCCAATAATGGAATTGGTACTTTTTGCCCTCCGGCCAGTTGCAATCCTACAGAATAAACAGGATATCCCGGATCCGGAATCAAGGCTATCTCATCAGGATCAATATAAGCCATAAAAATATGGGCTAAACCATCCTGAGAACCCATTAAAGGCAAGACCTCTTTTTCCGGGTCGAGTTCAACATTAAAACGCAATTTATACCAATCTGCACAGCTTTGACGAAATTCCTTTGTTCCCCTGCTCATGGTATATCCATAAAGGCCTCCATCCAAAACCGCTTGACTAAGAACTTGTTTAACATGCTTGGAAGGGGCCCTGTCTGGGCTCCCAACACTTAAATTAATGAGTTCCTGACCAGTTGACTCTAACTCCTTACATATATTGTCCATTTGCGTAAAAATTGAAGCACCCAGTCCTTGTAAGCGTCGCGCTAACACAAATCTCACATCTCTTCCATAAAACTAATTATTTTAATTTTCTAATCCTTTTATCTGCCATACAACATCTAAAGATACTCCCCATTTTCCAAGTGGAACATTTGGTTTATTAGCTCCGTGGAAATCTGAACCTCCGGTCATAATCAAATCATACTTAAGGGCAATTTTACTGTAAAACTCCTGATCTATACTATTATGATCCGAATGAATTATCTCCAACCCTTGTAACCCCTCTTTAACCCAGGAAGCTATCGTATCTTCCTTAAGACCTTGCAGTCCAGGATGGGCAAGTACTGCGATTCCTTTAGATTCACGTATAAAACGAATTCCTTCTACAGTATCCAGTTTAAACCTTGGAACATAAGCCGGTGCACCCAAACCAAGATAACGAACAAATGCTTCCTGATTATTAATTACATGTCTGTGTTTTACCAGAGCTCGAGCTACATGAGGCCGCCCTACCGATTCCCCCTGAGCATATTCAAGAACATCCCCAATAGGTATCTTAATATCAATTTGTTCCAGACGATTTAATATCTCCTTTATCCGATCAAATCTTGACTGTTGTAATTCCAACAAACGTTCCCGCATTATTCCAGATTTACCGTCCATCTGATAACCTAAAACATGAACTTCCTTATTATCCCAAACGGTATTTAACTCTAACCCTCTCAGAATTATCGTGTCTGATTTGCTTCCAACCTTTTCAGCTTCACTCCACCCTGAAATTGTATCATGATCAGTGATAGCTATAGCTTTTAGCCCCCTCCGTGAGGCAAGTTTAACCAATTCCCCAGGTGTTAAAAGACCATCAGACGCGGTAGTATGACAATGTAAATCAGCTTCCGGAATTGGACCAGGTTCTTGTTTCACCCATCAAGTCTCCTCTTTAATTTAAAATATATTACAAGATAAAATCTGTCTTTCACAACTATTTTAACACGGATGAGAGTAAACGTATAAGATTCTTATTAAATATCTTCCTGACATCTTCAGTAGAAAAACCTGCTTTTAAAAGATCTTGAGCTAAACCTGGAAATTGAGCAGCATCAGTCAACTTCTCAGGCACATCTGAAATACCATCAAAATCCGAGCCTAGTCCTACCGTTTCAATACCCGCTACCTCGGCAATATAAGAAATATGACGGACAACATCTTCTCGTTTGGCAACAGGATTACGGGTCAAAAATGGCGGATTAAAATTAATCCCTACCACCCCGCCATTTGCTGCCAGACTTTTAAGTTGTTGATCTGTAAGATTCCGGGGATGGGGGCAAATGGCCTCTGCACATGAATGAGAAGCAACTATAGGGAACTGTGAGCATTCTAAAACATCCCAGAATCCTGGCTCATTTAGATGTGACACGTCGATAAGCATTCCTAATTCATTTAAGCGCTTAATAACCTGCCGTCCAAAGAGTGTCAAGCCTTCTTCCTTTTGGTTTGATGCTCCTATTCCATATCCGATAGCATTCTGTTGATTCCAGGTTAAGCCAAGTACCCTTACACCCAGCTGAAATATTTTATCAAGCATTAAAATATTATCACCCAGGATTTCACCTCCTTCTACACCAATAATAATTCCTATTTTCGGTTTATTAGCCACTTTGCGTAAATCATCTTTATTTAAGACTGGAAAAACGGCGTCCGTATTTTCTTTTATAAATCTGTTAGCAGCATCTAAAAGTTGAAAACCACGCCAGACAGCTCTGTCAGGCTTATATTCACTTTCGATAAAAGCCGCCATAAACTGGAGAGCAACATTACCTTCTTTTGCCTTTTGCAGATCCCAATGGCCTCCTTCACTGGAATACTTCAGTGTTCTCTTAGCCGTAAGATAATCTCCCAAACTATCACAATGTCCATCTGCTACCCAAATTGATTCCAAGGTAAACCCCTCCTTAAAAGGCGTAAGAAGTTACAAAAAAACAAGGCTCCAACGAACCTTTATCAACAGATCCCCTAACATTACCTTCAACTCTCGTTCCCCATTATCAGCCTCTCCCAAGTCCTTCTTCCGGATATTCATTTACTCATTGCCTAGCGCAACCTTAACTTCATTTCCGTTCTTACTCCACTTGAGTGCTGTTAATCTCATGTGTTTCATCCCATTCATGTCATCAGACTTGCGTTAAACTCTTTTCTTTGAACCCCTTCAGATATAGCGAATTTTCTCTCCACCGGCCTTGGTTCAGTTGTAATGTTCCGTTTCCGTCTCCGGCTCTGCAGGTTTTCCGTCTTAGGAATTCCTTGGAGCATGATATTAATATACTATATTTGCCGGGGTCCCGTCAAAACCCGAAAAACGCTGTTTTAGGGTTTGTATCATTACTTTTCTGAATTGTTTGAATATTCTCTCTTTATTCCTTCCTTTTTCATTATTGCTAGTTAGAATTTTTTTGAAATTACAACTGGAAATTTTCCTTGTTTATTATCGCTAATTGCATAGTATAATGTTTACATCAAAAATTGTAGGAGGTTTGAGGATTTGAGCAATGATATTGTAACCGAAGCAAGAAACAAGGCCGGTAATAATTTTAAAAAAGGATACAATTGTGCGGAATCCATTTTCCTTACTTTCCGGGAACTCGTGGCCCCGGAACTGGACACCAAGCTGGTAAGAATGGTTACCGGTTTCGGAGGCGGATTGGGTCACGCCGGTTGCATCTGCGGGGCGCTCAACTCAGCGGAAATGATTATTGGCCTATTTACAGGCCGTACCGGCAGCCGGGAGGACCGTGAGCCAGGTTATAATGCTGCCCGTGAGTTCCACGATCTGTTCCAGGAGCATTTTGGCGGAACCTGTTGCCGGGTGCTTAACCCTCACCCTTTTGATACGCCTGAACATTTAAAAAACTGTATTAAAATTACCGGTACCACCGGAAAATTGCTGATGGAATATTTAATTGAGAAAAATTTGCTAAAACCGGGGAATAATATTTTGACTACACAACCCGGCTTCCTGGCTTAACAACCGGAATTCCCTCGCTGCATAAGGGGCATTGTTCGGGTTCAAAAGCTTCGATATTTAATTGCAGCAGACTCTTCAGAGGAACTCCAAAATTTTCTTTTCCCCCGCTCCGGTCAACCAGGACTCCAACTCCAACCGGAACAGCCCCCAATTCCTGAACTACGGTCACTACCTCACGCACTGAACCGCCTGTAGTGATGACATCCTCAACAACTAAAACCTTTTCTCCGGGGGATAAGCTGAAACCGCGCCGCAAACTCATTACTCCGTTTTCCCGTTCGGTAAACAAGGCCCTGACTCCTAAAGCCCCGGCTACTTCATGAGCTACAATAATCCCGCCCATTGCCGGTCCGATAACCGTCCGGATCCCTTGTCCCTGCCAAACCTGGGCTAACTTGGCTCCCAGTTGGGCAGCAAAATGAGGATATTGCAAAACCTGGGCACATTGCATATATTGGACACTATGTTTCCCGGAAGTCAGTCGGAAATGTCCTTGCAGCAAAGCTCCGCTTTGTTTAAATATTTCTAAAACATCCAAGGTTTTATTTTCTGTCATTTTCCCAATCACCTTTCTCCTATAAATTCCTGTTAACTAAAAAACTCCTTTCATCCAAATAAGCCTTCTTATATCATTGCTATCGTAACTATATACCGATTAAGTACAAATAATAGTTTTATTCATCCCATAAATGATTCAAGACTCTCAAAGGATCTGCGGCCCGGGTAATTGGCCGTCCAACAACCAGATAAGAACTGCCTACTTTGATAGCCTCCCGTGGTGTCATGACCCGGACCTGGTCATTTTTTTCACCCCAGGCCGGACGGATTCCCGGTGTTACCAAAAGAAAATCCTCGCCACAGGCCTGTCGCAAGGCGGCTGCTTCCTTGGCAGAAACCACAACACCATCAAGCCCTGCCCGTTGGGCAAGTTGTGCCAACCCAATCACCTGGGACTCTAAACCGCGGCCAACTCCCAAATCTTCCTGCAGCACCTTCTCCGACAAACTGGTTAACACAGTAACCCCTATCAACTTCGTTCTTTGTCTGTTGCCAGATTGTGCGTGAACTGCCTCGGCTGCCCGGGCCATCATCTCATAACCGCCACTGCAGTGAACGTTTATTATATCGGCTCCCCAGGCCATAAGTCCCCGGATCGCCCGTTCCACGGTATTTGGAATATCATGAAGCTTAAGATCAAGGAAAATCGGAAAACCCAGTTCCTTTAATTCCTGCAAAATCGCCGGTCCTTCAATGGAATACAGCTCCAAACCTACCTTTAACCAGCAGCCGCTGCCCTGTAACTTTCTGGCTAATTCCAGGGCTTTTTCTTTCCCATCCACATCCACAGCAACAATTATCTTCTTATTTAACTCTTTAATCACATTCACTACCTCCTCATCTGTGCCAAACCCACCAAATCCCGGCTCGATTTAAACCCATGTTTCCGGCAATATTGCCCGATCCCGGCCAAAATATCCAATGGAGCCCTGGGATTTATAAAGTTCCCCGTGCCAATACTAATAGCAGTGGCCCCGGCAAGAAGAAACTCTACCGCATCCTGCCAGGTAATTATCCCGCCCATACCAATTATCGGGATCTTCACAGCCTGGGCAACTTGCCAGACCATCCTGACGGCTACCGGGCGAATGGCCGGACCGGAAAGCCCCCCGTAAGTATTGGCAATAGCCGGACTACGCTTGTCAATGTCAATACTCATTCCCAACAAAGTATTGATCAGGGAAACAGCATCCGCTCCGCCGGCAGCGGCGGCCCTGGCCATCTCTGCAATATCGGTAACATTAGGGGAAAGCTTGGCAATAACAGGTAGATCAGTTTTCCTTTTAACAGCAGCAATAACCTGTTCCGCACTTCGCGGATCGGTCCCGAAATGCATCCCACCGTGCTTAATATTGGGACAGGAAATATTAACCTCTAAGGCAGCCATACCGGAATCACAACGAATTGAACTTGCCATCAGGACATAATCTTCAACCGAAAATCCCGAGATATTGACTATCACTGCCGTCGATAATTTTTGTAGACGCGGCACATAAGAGCGTAGAAATTCTTCCAGACCGGGGTTTTCCAAACCCACCGCATTCAGCATCCCCGCCGGAGTCTCGGTTATCCGGGGGAGCGGATTGCCCAGGCGCGGCTCGGGTGTAATTCCCTTGACTGTGATTGCCCCTAAAGCCTCAACCGGACAATAATCCTTATATTCATCACCAAATCCGTATGTTCCCGAAGATGTAATAAGCGGATTGCGCAAATTCAAACCGGCCAGCGAAGTCCTGAAATCAATAGGAGACATCCCAAACGACCTCCTTTCCCCGAAAAACCGGGCCATCCTGGCAGACTTTTGCCCGCCGCACTTTTCCCTGTTGATCCTTCATGGTTACCACACAGCCTAAGCAGGCCCCAAGACCGCAGGCCATATGTTCTTCCAGGGAAACTTCCACCGGCAATCCGGTCTCCAGACATAGTTCAGTTACTGCCTGCATCATCCCCTTCGGACCACAGACAGCAACCTGAACCGGCTTCCCCGTTGTGGCCGGGCCCAGACCCAAATCGCCCTGTGAGTATTTCTGCAAATAATCATCTAAGATATCGGTTACCAGGCATTTTTGGCCGTAACTACCGTCAATAGTGCTTATATGTACAGGCAATTCCAGTTCTTTCCACATCGCCAGGCCTGAACATTCCAGCAAAGAATAGCTTTCCCCGCCCCAAAACAGACGGACAGCCAACCCTTGTTTGATAGCTGCAACAGCCAGAGCATAAAGCGGAAAAACCCCAATTCCGCCGGCAACAAGCCATAAATCTCCCCGTTTCGGTAAACTAAAGCCCTTTCCCAACGGTCCCAGTGAATTCAGCATCTGGCCGGGACAGACTTTGGACAGCAGTTCTGTTCCCTTGCCTTTGATTTTATACAACAAGGTTATTTCCTGACGTTCAGGATCAATTGCAGTTATACTGAACGGTCGGCGCAACAGGGGATCAAGGCCCGGTCTCACCTGAATATGGACAAACTGCCCCGGCTTAGCCTCCAAGGCAATCGGCCCCCTCAGCACCATTTTTCTGATCCCCAGATCAACCGTACCAAGAACTTCATTTATAATAACTTCTTGATCTGCAAGCATAGATTCACATCCTTTATACGATACTTGATAAGCGGTCAAAAAATTCAATAACTTCAAAACTCTAACTACCCCCGGGCATTCGTTGATTTTCATCAACCTTGATGCAACATCATGCCATAATTCCTGACTTCTCAGTTAGTTGGCTGACCAGACAGCCTCCCACCCAGGTCATAACCGGAAATCCCTTAAATTCTTGATTAAGAAAAGGTGTATTTTGAGACTTGGAAGCCAGATCCTCAGCTTTTATGGTTGCGGAACAGTCCGGATCAAATAAGACCATGTCTGCAGCCTGACCAGGCTTAAGACTGCCGCCGGCTAGATTAAAACGCCGGGCCGGTGCCAGGCTCCAGGCCTCTGTCAGGCGTCTGACCGGTAATTTTCCTGTCGTCACAAGATATTGCCAGACCGCGGCCAGAGAGGTTTCCAGACCATTGATTCCAAAAGGAGCCTCCGCAAAGGGACGTGTCTTTTCTTCCCAGGTATGGGGAGCATGGTCGGTAGCCAGCATATCAATGGTCCCGTCAAGCAAAGCCTCAAGCAGGGCTTCGCGGTCGTCCGCTGTCCGTAGCGGTGGATTCACTTTAAAGGAAGTTGCGGTGAGGGTAATATTCTCATCACAAAAAATCAGATGGTGGGGATTGACTTCAGCTGTAACATTAAGGCCTTTTTGCTTGGCCTGCCTGATCAAGTCTACACTTTGCTTACAAGAAATATGAGCTAAATGAAGGCTCCCGCCTGTCTCCTCAGCTAACATCAAATCACGGGCCACCATTATACTTTCCGAACAGGAAGGTATTCCCTTCAAACCTAAACGGGCTGAAGCCAGACCTTTATGCACGATACCACCCCCAGCCAGGTCATCGTCTTCACAATGACTAATCAATGGCAGGCCGGTTAATTTAGCATATTCCAGAGCTAAACGCATAACCTCGGCACTCTGAATGCCCCGCCCGTCGTCAGAGAATCCTACGGCCCCGCCCTGGGCTAAATCAATCATCTCAGTCAATTCCTGACCGTTCATCCCTTTGGTTACTGCTGCCACCGGGTAAACCCTGGCCAGACCGGCTCGTTTAGCCTGGGCAATCACAAATTCCACCAAAGCCCGCCGGTCAACCACCGGTTTGGTATTGGCCATAGCCAGGATTGAAGTAAAGCCGCCGCGGACAGCAGCCTGTGCTCCGCTGGCTATATCCTCCTTCTCCTCCTGCCCCGGTTCCCGCAGGTGGGTATGCACATCAATTAGACCGGGAAAAAGCAGTCTGCCCCGGCCGTCAATTATCTTAATTTCCTCTCCCCCGGCCCTGGACCTTACAGTTTCTTCCGAAAAAAAAGCGGAAATCTCCAGGATCTTGCCATCTTTGACCAAAATATCCGACAGCGCCAAGAGATCTTGTGCCGGATCAACAACCTCTGCATTTTTAAGCCATAACATTGTTTGTTCCCCCTACCAATAAATAAATCAAAGCCATTCTTACAGCTACCCCGTTAGTAACCTGCTCCTCAATTTTGGCATAATGGCTGTTGGCAAGTTCACTGGTGATCTCAACCCCGCGATTCATCGGACCGGGATGAAGGACCAAGGTCTTCTTGCCGGTTTTCTCCAGCCTTTGACCGGACAAGCCGTATAACCTGCTGTATTCACGCAAGCTTGGAAAAAGCCCACTCTGCTGGCGTTCCAACTGCAGGCGTAAAGCCATTACGGCATCTGCCCCCGGTAATTCGGTATCCAGAACATGGGAAAGCCTGGCACCTAAAACCTTCAATTCCGGCGGCAACAAGGTGGGCGGCCCGACAAGCGTAACTTCGGCCCCCATTTTAGTTAAGCCGCAGACATTACTGCGGGCTACCCGGGAATGCAGAATATCTCCGACAATAACAATCTTTTTGCCTGCAAGATCACCCAGGTTTTCCTGGAGGGTAAACATGTCCAGTAAGGCCTGGGTAGGGTGGGCATGCTGACCATCGCCGGCATTAATAATTCCAATCTTCAGGTGTTCTGACAAAAATGCTGCCGCTCCGGCGGAGGTATGCCGGATAACAACCAGGTCAACCTGCATAGCTGCCAGGGTTTTGGCCGTATCCAGCAGGCTCTCTCCCTTGCTGACACTGCTTTGGGCAACAGCAATACTGCCGGTATCAGCACCAAGGATTTTTCCCGCTGTCTCAAACGAAGTCCTTGTCCGGGTACTGGCCTCATAGAACAAATGAAGCACCGATTTTCCCCGGAGAGTAGGCAGTTTTTTCAGCGGACGCAGTAAAACCTCTTTCATCGGTTTCGCGGTGTGTAATATGTGACTAATTTCTTCCCTGCTTAAACTTTCGATATCTAAAATATGTTTTCGTTTCCATATCATTGGCCGAAACCTCCTTAAGCCTCTTGAACCAAACAGAAAAACCTCTTACCTGAAGGGTAAGAGGCAGAGCAGAAATCCTAACTCTATCCTGCTGCAAACCCTTAGTCATCTTGTTGGAGGACATTTAAAGGGCAATTCCAAGATATTAAGCAGCCTGGTTTGTCCATAAGCACTACTTCCTCTGAATCGTCAGCTTCACGCAAGCAGACAGAAACACTTTCCCTGCGTGAAGTAGGTAAATTTTTGCCTACATAGTCAGCCCTGATCGGGAGTTCCCTATGCCCCCTGTCAATCAGGACGGCTAACTGGATCCGTTGCGGCCTTCCTAAATCCATTGTGGCATCAAGGGCGGCACGAGCTGTCCGGCCGGTAAAAAGCACATCATCAACCAGTATCACCTGTTTTCCCTGAACACTGAAAGGAACTGCTGTCTCCTGGACAACCGGCTGAACATCAATTGTTCTTAAATCGTCCCGATAGAGGGTTATATCCAAAATTCCCATCGGAAGTTTAACCCCTTCAAACTCACAGATCAGTTGTTGAAGCCTTTTGGCCAAAGTTACTCCCCGGCGCCGGATACCAATCAGGACCACATCTTTCGTCCCCTTGTTTTTTTCGATAATTTCGTGGGCAATCCTGGTTAAAATCCGGCGAATACCATTGGCATCCATAATCGTGCTTTTTGCTATTCTTTCCACACACAGAAACCCCTTTCCCAAAAGATATCAAAACCTTTATAGAAAACCTGGTTTACCCCGAGCGTTATTGTCATAACTTCATATAACCGAAGTTTCGATATTCAACTTTAGTTGAACGAGTTCATCTAATCAATTATTCAATAATATTTTAGAATATCTACAATGTTCAAGTTTACAGGTGTCTTAATTTATTTAAAACTTCCTCGAATTCCTGGGGCAAGGGAGCAGAAAATTGCAGCCACTTGCCGCTGCGCGGATGAGCAAAACCCAATTCGGCAGCATGCAGCATTTGACCCTTAAGGTTAAAACTGTTTCGTTTAGGTCCGTATACCGAATCTCCCAAAACAGCGTGCTTGATATAGGCCATATGAACCCGGATCTGATGGGTACGTCCTGTTTCCAGGCGTGCTTCCAGGTAAGTAAACCCCTTGAATCTCTCAAGCACAGTATAATGGGTAACTGCCCGCTTTGAATTCCGGAAAGTGACAGCCATCTGTTTGCGTTCAGAGGGATTACGTCCGATCGGAGCATCAATTGTGCCGCCAGGTTCAGACAAAACACCATGAACAATCACCAGATATTTGCGGACAACGGAATGGTCTTTTAGCTGGGAGGACAAACTGCCATGGACAAAATCATTCTTGGCAACCACCAAAAGGCCAGATGTATCTTTATCAATCCGATGCACAATCCCCGGACGTAGGACTCCGTTGATTCCGGAAAGATTAGTACAGTGATACATCAAAGCATTGACCAGAGTACCTGTCAAGGCTCCGGGAGCAGGGTGGACGACCATGCCCTGGGCCTTGTTGACAACAAGCAGATCTTCATCCTCGAAGACTATCTTCAGAGAAATATTCTCGGGCAGTACCTCCAGCAAGCGAGGTTCAGGAATTCGAACCCGAACCTTATCACCGGACCGGATTTTATAATTGGCTTTGACTGTTTCGCCGTTAACTAAAACGTGCCCCTCATTGATCAGGTTTTGGACAAAAGTCCGGCTTTTATCCAGAACTTCGGTTAGCCCGACATCAATTCTTATCCTGGTGTCAAGTTCCATCTCCAGCTCTTCACTGAATAATTGCGGCATTTCTGTTGGCTGAATTTTTTTGTCTGTAACTTTATTTGGTTTTTTCATAGCATTTTTCCACTTGTTTTCTGTTCCTGACGGAAAAAACAAATCAATAAGAGAGCTGTACCGATCACTATCATGCTGTCAGCAAAATTAAAGATAAAAGGCCAAAGGCGAAAATCCAGATAATCGATGACTTTACCGGTCAAGATACGGTCAAGCAGATTACCCAAGGCCCCACCGCCGATCATCCCCATCGCCAAACGAATAAATCTGTTTTCAATCATCAGCCGGAACTGGGCATAGATTATCCCCAGTAAAACCAAGACTGCTGTGACAACAAAAATCCAGGTCCATCCAGCCATTAAGCCAAAGGCTGCCCCTGGATTGAAAACCAGGGTCAGATGAAACACTTGAGGTATCATGACCTTGGTTTCATTGGGAATTAAATATGCCATGACTGCAATTTTGATCAGCCTGTCAATAACTAAGATACCTGCCATTGTTAACCAAACTAACAACGGTCCCCCCCCTGTCTTCACTCATATGATAAATCTGAGTGAAAATTACCTTAAGTAATTTTTTCATGGAATCAGGATATTTAAAATCTTAACACAGGTGAGGCTGAGAGAGCAAATAGATGATTGAAGTTCTATTGGTGTATTATCAATAAGACTCTTTATAAAAACTATCAGGATCACTTAAATTTTCATTAGTCCCCAAGTCCTGCAAAGTCTCGGATGTACCGTGACGGGCCACAGCCTGCCAGGAATCCTCCTTATCAAAAGCTGCCGGATCTTCAAATTTACCGAAATTGCGGGCGAAGGGTTGTTCAAAAATTTCACTCTCAACCGGTTCACGATAAAAAGTATGCTGCGCTTCGATTTCTTCAGCCCTGCTGCAATCCAGGCAAACTGTTGTGTAGGGCAAAACCTCCAGCCTTTCCATGGGAATTTTTCTGTCGCAATGCTCACAGACACCATATTCACCTTTCTGCCACCGCTCCAAAGCAACATTGATAGCCTTGATTTTTCCTTTTAGCCGTTCGCGTTCAGCCGCATCCCTCTCCCGTTCATAAACTTCCGTACCGATATCTGCCGGGTGATTATCAATCACAGATAATTCAGAGAGGGACTCCCGCATGTCATCTTTCAATAATTCTGAAGACATTTCTAAAGAATCCTGCTTTTCCTGCTGCAGGGAAGCTATTATCTTGCGGTATTGCTCATTTTTATCTTCAGCCATAACTAATCTCCTTCATATATTACTAAATATTTTGCTAACCTCCCATTCGAGAATTAACAATCCTGATTAATTCTGCGATAATCCCGCCGATCAACGGCAAGTTAAGAAAACCCAGCCACTTTAAGAGCATAATTGCCAAACCTGCCAGGACAGTAGCACCTATGGCAGCACCTAAACCGCGAACCAGCCCGACAGCAAAATTCAGCAGCAGTAATTTTCCCGGTCTGTTCAAATAAGCGATATAGTCCGCCAATCTCATCTTTTCCAATATTTCAGATAAGACAACAACTCTTTTTTTGAACAGAGACCAATCATCAGCTTTCAGTAATTCCGCCAATTCAGGATCCCGGCTAAAGTCCTCTTCCCGGACCGGGCTTTTATTGGATTTGGCCAAAGTTTTCACCTCGCAAAATTAGTTCAAGTTCATTTTTCCCCGCTTGACAATTATTTAGTACCTATCAAAAAGTGTATAGTTCCATAAAAAAACAGGATAATAGAAAATAATATTTGCAAATTCAGATTAGCAGGATTTTACTGATAAATCCTCGAATTAATACAATAACCGATAATTTTGTATGGTAGGAGTGTGTAGAAGCAAAATGAGCGACATTAACGAGACCAAAATCTATCTTAGTGAAAAAGAAATCCCTACTCATTGGTATAATATTATGGCTGATATGCCTAACTTGCCCCAACCAGCCCTCAATCCCCAAACCAGGCAGCCTGCTGAACCTCCCGATTTGATTTCGATATTTCCTATGGACTTAATCATGCAGGAAGTCTCCCAGGAACGTTTCATAGAAATTCCCGAAGAAGTCCGCAATCTATATAAATTATGGCGCCCCTCACCGGTATTCCGGGCCCACAGGCTGGAGAAAGCCTTAGATACACCTGCGAAAATTTTCTATAAATATGAAGGATTAAGCCCTGCGGGCAGCCACAAGCTCAATACGGCAATTCCGCAAGTCTATTATAATAAAAAAGCAGGAATCAAAAGGCTCACTACCGAAACTGGAGCCGGACAATGGGGCAGCGCCCTTGGAATGGCCTGTAACTTTTTCGGTTTGGAATGTGTTGTTTACATGGTTAAGATCAGTTATCAACAAAAGCCCTATCGCCGTTCTTTAATGCAGCTCTTTGGAAGCCAAGTATTTGCCAGCCCCAGTGAAAATACCAACGTCGGCCGGCAATTCCTGGCTCAAGACCCCAACTCCCCGGGCAGCCTGGGTATGGCAATCAGTGAAGCAGTTGAAGATGCTGTCGGTCGTCCCGATACCAATTACGCCCTTGGCAGTGTCCTTAACCATGTTATAATCCATCAATCAGTTATTGGTCTGGAAGCCCAGGCCCAAATGGCTAAAGTTGATGCCTATCCTGATATCGTCATCGCCTGTTGCGGCGGCGGCAGTAATTTCGCCGGGATCGGTTTCCCCTATGTTTATAACAATCTGACCAAAAACGATAAAGTAAGAGTCATTGCCGTTGAACCGGAGGCTTGCCCCACCCTGACCAGAGGGACATTTACCTATGATTTCGGCGATGTTTCCGGCATGACTCCCTTGTTATCAATGTATACCCTGGGTAAAGACTTTATGCCGGCAGGCATCCACGCCGGCGGCTTACGCTATCATGGCGGATCTCCTTTAGTATCACAGTTGCTGCACGATGGTCTGATCGAAGCCAAGGCCGTAAACCAAAAAGGCATCTTTGAAGCTGCTTTGACCTTCGCCCGCTCAGAAGGAATCGTTCCGGCACCGGAAGCCTCACATGCTATCAAGGGAGCTATTGATGAAGCCCTGGCTTGCAAGGAAAGCGGCGAAAGCAAAACGATCCTGTTCTGTTTGAGCGGACACGGTCACTTCGATATGACAGCTTATGATAATTATTTATCAGGCCAAATTCAGGACTTCAGTTTACCCCAGGAAACCCTGGATGAAGCAATTAAGAAATTACCGAAAGTCTAAAAAAGTGAAAGAATTTTCTTCAAATTAGAGGCTGATTGAGAACCCGGTCGAGTAGCAAGGGCACCTCACGACGCCCAAGCCCTCCCAGATCCGTGCTTGCGCAATTAACGCACACGGCTCCTCATCTTGAGATTTGCGCTTGTTAGCCATAAATACTTACTCGAATTCTTGGCTGAACCAATGGGAACACTTTG
>JAQVLN010000130.1 GCA_028704155.1 Desulfitobacteriaceae bacterium | reverse complement strand
ACCCGCCCTGTCTGCCAAGGTTTTGCAACAGCATTACAAAGGCTATAATGCCAACCATGCTGTTTTGCAGGGACTGAGTACTGTTCATAAAAGCGTAAAGCAGCAAAGAAGCGCCTACTCCGCCCAAAAGCGGTGCAACAGCGGTTATGCTCTTAACGGCAAGCCCACCGAAAAAGCCCTTGATACCGCCGCCTATCCCCGAAAACGGCGCTTTTTTCTGAAACAGCGGCACAATAGCGGCGTTCAGAAAGGCAGCGACCACCACCTTGCCGAGAATCCCACCCGCTGCGCCGAGAACGCCGCCGAACATCCCGCCCTGTGCAAAGGTAAGGAAACTGAGAATGCGTGCCGGAAGCGGATTGATTCCGAAAGAACCCAGCAACGCAAGCACCAGCCAGACAAGCCCCAACACAACAGTAGGGAGCATCTGTTTGAAATTTTTCAGCACCGTCAGCGACTGACGGATATATGCGATGATGAATTTCCCCGCACTCATCGGACTGCGTTGTAAAGCATCATCCGAAGCTCGGTTTATCGGCTGCTTCTTCTTTGTGCTGTTCATTGTTTTCGGAATTTCTTGCTCGGATTTTGCGGTCTCCGGCGTCTCCGTACTTATTTGTACAGATTCATTGCTTTGAAAAGCATTGGCTCCGCATTTTGCACAGAATTTTGCGCCCTCATTCAGAGCCGCGCCGCAGCTTGTGCAGAATTTACCCATAATACTCACTCCTTCTTTGATTAATCACTCGCTTTTGGTGCGTTACCACCCGATGATGTCTGCCGTTACGCCGGTTTCATGGAGCAGCTTTTGTGCGGCATCCAGTACCGCCTGCTTTTGAGTCATTCCGTGCAGCAACTCTACCCGCATGGTCTGAGCCGCATCACCAAAGGTCAGGTACATTCGTTCCTGATCAATATGGGCGGTGTGCAGCCGCACGCCATGTACTCCGTCGAGACCCCACCGGTAAATTTCGCTGCCGATGAGGATACCAAAGGTAGATACTACGGTTTCCTCGGTGTCTTTTTTCATTTGGCGGCCCGGCATGGAGATGAGAGCAGATGGCACCGCAAGGATGCGATTATCCCAAATGAGTGTTGCGTCATAGAGCAGACGACTCTGCCTCACCAATAACAGGAGAAAGATAAGGCTGATAGCTCCAAAGGCGAAAACCGCTTCTAACATAAATGTTGCGCCGAGCCACACCGCCAAACAAATACTGGCTGAAAACAATAAGGCATATCCATTGCGCCGTTTTCGGATTGATTTCATTTGCACCATACCTCCTCCAGTATAAACTTTACGGAAGAAGCCTCTAAAAAGCATCGACCAAAAGGATGAAATAACAGAAAAGCCCCTCACCCAAAAGGGTGAGAGACCGGTTAAACCCAGTGTTTTTTAGGAGTAAAAAACCCCTGAAATGGTTGATGTCATGGGCTTTTCAACCCATGACATCCATAATTACCATTACTTTTGGTCGGGGTGACAGGATTCGAACCTGCGGCCTCTTCGTCCCGAACGAAGCGCGCTACCAAGCTGCGCTACACCCCGATAATATGGAGCCAATAAAGGGACTCGAACCCTTGGCCTGCAGTTTACGAAACTGCTGCTCTACCAACTGAGCTATATTGGCAAAAACATGTTACGATTAATTATTATAGCATTGTTTTTTGATTGTGTCATCAAATATTTTCCTTTATGTATTTTCCTCTAGTATTAAAGTCATTTAATTTAGTTCAGACTAAAAAAATCCACGTTTTCCTCATTGGCGTTGCTTACTTCTGTCGCCGCATAATTACTTTTGTATGTAAGTGCCTTTTACTGTCTCCCATTTATCACCTGCATAAGCTGAAGTATAGACTTCCCTCAAGTAATTTAACAAAGTAATATTTCTAAACACAGTGCACCGAACCTGATTATTTGACCAACTTGGAGGATCAAAAATAACAATCGTTGCTTCGGCATCTGCGGCCATTTTGTTATAGCCTGCCGCTACCATTTCCGCCTTAGTTCCGAAAAAGGCGGTGTACCCATTAGAGGCACACCATTCACTTATCATGTTTTCTAGATAAGCTGTATCTGATAACCCAAGGTATGATAAATCGACACCGATAGATTTTACACTCCTAACAGGCATATTCCCTTTGAAAGAAGTCTTGAAAACTAAATAATAGGCATCTGATTTGTTTTTCTCAGTAAGAGAGATATCTTTCACGGGATATCCATCTAGGTCAAATGCAACACCATATTGAGCTGAGTAAGTATTCATCTTGTTTATTATCCGCCTTGCGTCATTACCTGTGGCAACTATAGGTTGATAATTGTTTACCTTTTTCGATGACGAGCTGTAACATGAAATAAATCGCACATTATCATCTATTTGCAGATCCCCGTCAACGAAGGTAAATGTCTGTTGAAAAATGCCAGTGTCTTTATCAACTGGATTCTTGCTCCCACCATAGACAAAGTTACCAAGTGAATATGCAATGTATTTTCCTTTATACTTGCTTATTCCTTCAAGTACATGGACATGATTACCAATTACAAGATCATATCCCCAGTCAATACACTTATTTCCCAGCTCAATTTGGTATTCGTCTACATTGGATGTTTTTTCATTCTCAGCACGTCCCCAATGAATAGCAGCTATTAGCAAATCCACACCTTGTTGACGCAACTTGGAGATACCATCCTCCAACCAAACTTCAATAAGCTTGCCATCATAATGCTCATTTACAGACACAAAACCTATCTTAATTCCTTTTGTTTCATATATTCCGTATACTCCATCACAGGCATATGAAATTCCGGCGCTTGATAAGAGTTTCACAGTATCGTCGTAACCTGATTGACCAAAATCATAGGTATGATTATTGGCAAATGACACCGCCTCAATGGAGCCTTCAGTCAGAATGTTTACATATTCAGGTTTTCCCCTGTGTGAGTACAGCTTTGCCTGCCTATCCCTGGAATTAGTGAGAGGTCCTTCCAGGTTTGCTATTGTGAAATCGTCCTTAGACAATATATCATATACATTTTTGAAAAAATAAGATTTGCCTTTTCTGTCGTAAACCGCATCAAAGGAATTCTCATACGACATTTTATAATTAGTGCCAAGAGTACAATCGCCCACAGCTGAAATGGTAATACTTATGACTTCTGGTTCTTTCACTGTGCCGGTTTGGTTAACTGTATTTGCATTTTTATTTGGTTCTACACTACCAGGAGTATCAGTGTTCCTTGCACAACTACTGTTTGTTACAGGAGCACTAGTTTCCTTTACGCTATTACTGTTTGTACTTGGGGTAGGCATTTCTATGTTATTAGTATCCACTGGAAAGCTTGTGTCATCTTGGGTCATGGAAGGATCTATATCTTCACCCGGGACACAGCCGGTTAACACACCAATTGTTATTAGAAAAACAATCAGCGTGAATTCTATCAGCTTTGATTTTGCTCCTATCCCTATCTTCATACAGATTTACTCCTCCAATTATGCTTCAACTTAATATGCTGTAATCTCCCATGTTGTATACTTATTCGATCCTTGTTTACATTATAGCTCACTTCACTACATTTTCAATATAGCCGATTTTCTCAATTTCCACACGTACCACATCACCTTTTTTAAGGTACCTGGGAGGTTTAAATCCCTTTCCTACGCCTGACGGAGTGCCGGTAGCCAATATGTCTCCAGGTTCCAATGTCATCCCCTGTGACAGAATGCTTATAAGTGTTGGAATATCAAAAATCATATGGTGAGTATTGGATTTCTGCCTGACTTCTCCATTAACCTTGCTTGAAATATTGAGCTCAACAGGTTCCGATATCTCATCTCTGGTTACAATCCAGGGACCCATAGGACAAAACCCATCCAGACTCTTGCCCTTTAACCATTGAAGATGATTTTCCTGCAGTTCTCTTGCTGTCACATCATTTAAAATGGTATATCCAAACACATAATCCATAGCATTCTCCACAGGGATGTTAACACCCTTTTTCCCTATGACTACTGCCAGCTCTGCTTCATAATCCACTTGTTCTGTAATTCCGGTGTGAGATGGAATGCTGTCAAAAGCTCCAATTGCCGTATTGGTCGCTTTAGTAAAAAATGCAGGATGCTCCAGTGCTTTCTTATCTGAATTTTCGTGTTCGGCGATTTCAATAATATGATCAAGATAATTCTTTCCTACACAAAAGATATTGCGAACAGGCTTTGGAATAGGTGCCAAAAACTTTACTTCATCAATATTTATGCCTTGTTCAGCATAAGCAGCTGTGAGTTCTGCTTCCCTTCCTTCCTCTATATATTCCAACAATGTATCAGGCGCATTCTTTCCGAATATTACTTTGGAAGAAAAAACCAATCTCTTATCAGGAACTGCCAAACCCCAGTCCTGCCTGTCATTGTACTCGTAACTTATCAAAAACATAAACATGCTCCTCGTCGCTTATTTGTATGGAAATTTTACCATACCTTGATGAAAATTGAAAGAAGATAAAATACCATTGCTTTCACACTTTTCTCATGCAGGAATACTATAAATTATAAATCGCATAATTTGAGGAGGGATATCATGAGCATTAAAAAAGGCATTGCCCTTTTTCTGGTACTTGTACTTGTAGCTGCTTTGGCTTTGACTGGATGTAAACCTGAACAGAAGAGTTCCAAAGTACGTCTTTGGGAAGTAACCCACTCCATTTTCTATGCCCCGCAATATGCTGCCATATATGAAGGATATTTTGAAGAAG